>JAHWKV010000179.1 GCA_019347725.1 Actinomycetota bacterium | reverse complement strand
CAGGATCCCTTTCAGCGAGACCTTGAGCTCGACCAGCATGCCGAGGCCGCCGTACTGCTTCGCCGTTTCGGCGGGCAGCACGCCGAGTGCCCGGCTCTCGCGGAGCAAGGTAAGGTTGGTATTCAGCGACACCGACTCGATGACGTCCATCGGCCTGCGGCCGCTCTGCGCGAGGAAGAGGGCATCGAGGCGCTGGCGGTGCCCGGACGGCTGATCGGGCTCATATCCCATGTGGGCGGCATCCAGGCCCGCATCGATGATCTGATCATCCTTGAGAAGCAGCCGGACGGCAGCACCGAGGTGATGCAGCAGGAAGGCCCGATCGGCTTTGCCCCGTCTTTAATCTAGCGTCTAGGAGCCGGCGTCGGTGTGCATCCTGTCTTGGTCTTCAGCCTCTCCCACGGGCGGAGCGTCGCTGATCCTGTCGATGACCTCATCGATCGCCTCCTCGAGGAGTGACTGACCCTCGAAGTTCGGCGCCAGGATTCTCAGTCCCCGCGGGCCTTCCGCGCTGGATCCGCCCAGCTCGAGCACCCGTATACCGTGGCTTCGAAAGATTTGACTCATGAACTCCACATGCTTGGTCAGGATGGCCCGGTAGTGAACCCCGACATCGTGTTCGACGACCCGTCCCTGAGCGCGGGACAGCAGTTGGGACAGCCATAAGGCGTCGTAGGTGAGAAACAGCTTGGCTCTAGCGGCCCACTCGTGGGCCTCCAGCGCCGCTGCGGTCGCCAGGGCGTCCATCGCACCGATCTGACGGCAGTTTTGCGCCGCCAGCTCTCCCTCCTTCAGCTGCGAGCGATTCCTGCCGGTGATGCGAGCAATGGTAGAGCGCTCGGCACACCAAGCGACGGCCACCGGGTTGGCGGGTATGCCGAAGAGATCCGAGACCGAACGTAAAGCGATTACGTTGTCGGTAGGAGCTCCGACCAGAGTTTGCGCAGAAGGGTCGTTGAGGAAGTCGACGTGAGTTTCGTCGACCACCAAGAGGCTGTCTGGATTGGCCAGGGCCACCTCCATCAGTCCGCTGGGATCTATCTGCGTCCCGACGAGATGGTTGGGGTTGGTGATCATCACCAGATCGGAAGCGGCCATGGCTTCATGGATCAGCTCGAGGTTGGGTAGCGATCCCGGTAGGGGCCCGCGCAGTTGCCGGCCGGGAAAGGCGCTCAGCAGACCGGCAGGGGCCGGCATGGGGATGCTCACGCTGTCGTGGGGAAGTGTTTGAGAGATGGCTTTGACGAAGTCGGCGACCCCCCGGAAAGCAGAAAGCTCGTCCACCGGCACCTGCAGATCGTTGCTGTAGGCGTGGCGCACCAGAGCGAAGGCCTCCCAGGCGGGCATTCTGAGATCCTGCGGCGAGGCGCTGCCTAAAGCGTCCATGACCGATCGGGGCGGGCCGTACTGGTTCACGGTACCCGACAGGTCCAAAATCTCGGCAGACTTATCGTGGGCCACCTTCAACAAGCTGCTCTTGCCGGCCCCGCTCGACAGGTTCCGTGACTTGCCGGTGGCCGGCTTGGCTATGTGTAACTTTGTTTTGTTACCTCTCAAGAGTCTTCCTCCCTTCGAACCTTAAGAGCATCCTTTCGCTTTTCCGGACGAGTTCATATATGGAAAGTCGACCCTTCGCCAGGCCAGGTTGCCGTAAGTGCCTAGGGGGTTTTCCCGCCGCCGGGATTAGAGGCGGTAGCCCCACCGCTCCTGGATCTGAAGCACGTCTGTGACGAATCCGACCAGCGGAATGGCGTCGGTCAGTAGCTGGCGGCCCCGGGCCGGAGTCACGTGGCTAAACGATCCCACCAGTGTGAGCGATCCCGTTGCGGGGGGCTCAAGAGCTTGCACTATGAACTCCGACTCGCTGGGGGGCGCCGCAGGGTCCTCCCGGCTGTGCATGGCTCTAATCGGTATCGAGATGTTATCCATGCGGCCCGCCGGCGACAGCTGGTCAATGGCGATGGGCAGGGCTCCCGGCAACTCCGACACCAGGTCCCGGGTCCGCTGGGGATCTTCGTTGACCATCAAGTCATAGATCGAGCGTGCCGGCGGTGATAGGCCCTCTGGATTTCGCTTGCTATAGGCCTCGATCAGCGTCTGTCCCTCAGGACCCACCCGTTCCGCCAGGAATTCGATCACCGTCTCGCCGGCGCCCGGCCGGGGAGACCACTCGTCCAACTCGCCGTCCGGCGAGGGTACCCGGGCGGTGGTGACTCCCTGCAGGAGGTGGACCAAATCAAAGTAGGCGCCGACCGTGGCCAGCTGGACCACCTTGGCCTGGATATCCGGCTCCTGTTGAAGGGCGACCAGCGTATAGGACGCTCCAAAGGAGAAGGAGACCACCGAGACCTTCTGGCCGGTCAACTCCGCCAGGTGGTGGACGCCATCGCGAATTCTGGCGGTGTCCTGCGGGTCCAGTTGGTGATCACCCAGCGCCAGCGCAGGCGCCAGGACCGTGCGGCCGAGCTTGTTAAGTCCGGTGGCCATCTGTTGCATTCTCGGGTCGCGAGGTCCGCCGGGGGCAGCTCCGTGGACGAGCAGCACTCCCGGCGCCTCCGGGTTGGCGCCCTGATACAGGTCCGCGGTGCCGCTGGGTAGCTGGATTTCGGTGGCTTGCCTGCTGCCTATGAGGTTGAGCGGCTTAACCGGCGACGGCAGCACCTCGGTCAGCAGGGCCAGGGCCTTACCGGTGGCACGCACCTGCGGCACCGCGAAGGTGGCGAGCACGGCCACCGCCGGCACCAAAGCGATGATGGCCAGTTTTTTCAGCGTGAACTCGACCGATCCCGGCTCACGGATCGATTTCCAGGCGGATCAGGTCGTCGTAGGTCTCCCGCCTGACCATGAGCTCAGCCCGTCCGCCGCCGGCCGTGACCACAGCGGGGCGCGGCTTCTTGTTGTAGTTGGAGGACATCGAGTAGGTGTAAGCGCCGGTCGCCGGCATCGCCACCACGTCGGACCGCGTGACGTCCGCAGGCAGCTGCACTCCCTCGGCCAGAAGGTCTCCGGACTCACAGTGCATGCCGGCGATCGTCACCTCCACGGTATCGCCGGCGTCGGCTTTGTTGGCCAGCAGTGCTTCGTAGGAGGCCTGGTACAGCGCCGGCCGTATGTTGTCGCTCATGCCTCCGTCCACCGATACAAACACGAGGTCCATCGAGCGCTTTACGGCGCCGACCGAGTACAGGGTAACCATCGAGTTCCCTATAAGCCAGCGCCCGGGCTCGAAGCAAAGCTGCGGCATCTTCAAGCTGTGCTCGTCGGCGGCGGTTCGAGCGGTGCGAACTATCGCGGCTCCCAGGCTGAGCGGATCGAAAGGCTCGTCACCGGCGACGAAGGGTACCCCGAAACCGCCTCCCAAATTGACCTCCTTCATCTGTATGTTCTCTCGGCTGTGCAGATGCCCCAGAAAGTCGAAGAGGATGGCGATGGCGTCCTCAAACGGCCCGGCCGAGAAGATGTTGGAGCCGATATGGCTGTGGATGCCGGCCAGCTCGATATCGGTATGGGCGATGGCCGAGTCGATCGCTTCTGTGGCGGCGCCGGACGTGATGGACAGGCCGAACTTGGACTCGTGGTGTCCGGTGATTATGTGTTTGTGAGTGTCCGCTTCCACGCCGGGGGTAACCCTTATAAAGACTTCCTGCACCCGGCCGGCCCTGCGCGCGGCCGTCCGCCGCCGCGTCGCTCGCATCGGCGGCTTGCGGGATGCTCTGTGGGCGCCCGGCGCGTAGCGCCTGCCCGACCTCCCAGCGCGTCCTACCCGACCTACCAGTCGGTGGGGCCGCTCCGGCAGCGTGGGGCTTTCCGGCCCATTAGGCTGGCCGACCGTGGCTGCCTCCACCGCCCCGCCCGTACGTTTGCTCACCGGCCCCGTCGAGCTGCTGGTCCGGCGGCGTGCCGAC
>JAHWKV010000178.1 GCA_019347725.1 Actinomycetota bacterium | reverse complement strand
CCCAGCCGGTGCCGACCCGGCCGACGCAGCGCAGGCCCTCGGCGGCCCAGGCGCCGACCACCAGCGCGCCCAGCTCCCCACCGCCGGTCGTGCTGGGCAGCCATCCGCCGACCACCACCTGGCCGGGCCGCCGCACCTTGATCTTGCGCCACGCGTCGGACCGCCGTCCCGGCGCGTAGGGGGAGTGGAAGCGCTTGGCGACGATCCCCTCCAGCCCATGTGCCGCAGCGGCGTCGTAGAGCGCACAACCGTGCTCGGCCACGACCTCCGAGCGGACCACACGCTGGCCGGGGATCAGGAGGTCGTCGAGCAGCTCCAGTCGCTGGGACAGGGGGAGGTCGAGCAGCGGTTGACCCTCGACGACCAGGAGGTCGAACACCACGTAGGTCACCGGTGCGCTCGCTCGCAGCCGCTCGATCCGTGCAGGGTCGCGCAGGTGCATGCGCTGCTGGAGGAGGCCGAAGGACGGGCGCCCGTCTCGCCCGAGGGCGACGATCTCCCCGTCCAGCACCGCATCCGGGTTACCCACCTCTACGTCCGTGCGGCGGTCTTTAACCATCTGATACGGATGCAGCACATACGAGCGGATCTGGGAGCCGAAACCGATCTCCAACTGCTGACCGCGCAGGTCGTCCAGCTCCTTTTGCTTCTCCCGCCGCGCCATCTCCGCCAGGCGCGCCGCGAGAATTTTCATCGCCACGGCTCGGTTTTGCAGCTGGGACCGCTCGTTTTGAACC
Source organism: Actinomycetota bacterium (assembly GCA_019347725.1). Lineage (GTDB taxonomy): Bacteria > Actinomycetota > CADDZG01 > JAHWKV01 > JAHWKV01 > JAHWKV01. Next base: position 3,201 of record JAHWKV010000178.1, on the reverse strand, counting down.
GTAACCACCGTGTTGGTGGGCAGGTGGGTGATGCGTATCGCCGAATCTGTGGTGTTGACCGACTGGCCGCCCGGACCCCCCGAGCGATAGACGTCGACCCTTAGGTCGCCGGGGTCGATTTCCGGCTCTTCTGTCTCGGCCACCTCGGGGATGACGTCCAGGCTGGCAAATGAGGTGTGCCGGCGGCCCGAGGAGTCGAATGGAGATATCCGCACCAATCTGTGGACGCCCCGCTCGGTGGAGAGCAGCCCGTAGGCGTTCGGCCCGCGGACCGCAAAAGTAGCGCTTTTGATACCGGCTTCGTCGCCGGGCTGGATGTCGAGGACCTCGATGTCCAAACCTGGCTGCTTGTCGGCCCAGCGCGTGTACATACGCAGCAACATAGCCGCCCAGTCGCACGACTCGGTTCCACCCTCCCCGGCGTTGAGACTGGCTATAGCATCGGATTGATCGTACTCGCCGGCCAGCAGCGCTCGAATCTCCAGGCGGTCCAGCTCCTTGTCCAGCGCATCGAGTTGCTGCTGGGCTTCGGCGCCGGCGGCCGGGTCCTGCTCCTCGGACGCCAGCTGCGAGAGCACTGATGCGTCGGACAGCTTGGCGACCAGCGAGTCGTACGCGCGGACGTCCTCCTCCAGGCGCGACAGCCGGGTCATGACCTGGGTTGCTTTGGCCTGATCGTCCCAGAATCCGGGCTCGGCGGATGCCTGCTGAAGCTCTAGGGCCCTTAAGCGCGCGGAGTCGACGTCAAAGATACTCCTTAAGATCTTCGAGCTTGGCCTCGGCCTGCTTCAGTCGGGGTTGTAGATCTTCAGACATCGAAACCATGGCACTTCTTGTACTTCTTACCCGATCCGCACGGGCAGGGGGCGTTGCGCGGTACCTTCTCGCTGCGCGCCGGTTCGCCTGCCACCTGGGCGGCGGCCGGTTCCCCTTCAGCACCCTTAGCGCTTTCCATAGCCGAAGCGGAGGCGGGCGGGGCTTTTTGCGCCTTCGCCGTGGAGGCCGGCGCCGCCGGCTGAGTGTCCTGCACCACCTGGACATGGAACATATACCGGACGAACTCCTCCTTCATCGTGTCCATCATCGAAGCGAACATGTCGAAGGCCTCGCGCCGGTACTCCGTTAGCGGGTCACGCTGCCCGTAAGCTCTTAGCCCGATGCCCTCGCGGAGCTGGTCCATCTCATACAGATGCTCTTTCCACCGTGCGTTGAGAATCGACAGAAGCACCAGACGCTCCAGGTCCCTGAAGCGCTCCTCGCCGATCTCCTCGATCCGGGCCTCGTACGCAGCTCCCGCTTCCTCCAGGTAGGCGCTCAGCAGATCCTCGTAAGTAGTCTCGTCCTTGTCGAAAGTTCCCGGCAGCTTCGAGGGGTAGACCTGAGTAATCGCAGCTTCCAGACCTTCCCAGTCCCATTCCTCAGGGTGAATGTCACGGTTAGCGTAGGTCTCGACGGTCGCCTCCACCACGTCTTCGAGCATCGAAATCGCCCGCTCGGCGAGGCTCTCGCCCTGCAGCAGCCGCTGACGAGCCGAGTACACCTCGTCCCGTTGCTTGGACAGGACGTCGTCGTACTTGAGCAGATTCTTGCGGATTTCGAAGTTCTGCGACTCCACCTGTGACTGCGCCCGCTCGATCGCCTTGGAAACCATCTTTGCCTCGATGGGCATATCGTCGGGCACGCTCATCTTCTCCATTACGGAGTTGATCATGTTGGTGGCGAAAAAACGCATGAGGTCATCTTCGAGCGAAAGGTAGAAGCGGCTCTCTCCCGGGTCTCCCTGGCGGCCGGAACGACCCCGCAACTGGTTGTCGATGCGCCTCGACTCGTGGCGCTCCGTTCCCAGCACGTACAGACCACCTAGCTCGACCACCTTGTCGTGCTCGGCCGCGCACTCATCCCTCTTTTGCTCCAAGATGGGCTCGTAATCGGCCTCGTACTCCTTGCGCTTGGCCTCCGGCATGGTTTGCAGCAAATAGGCATCGTTATCCCAGCCCCGGGCCGACATCTCTTGGCGAGCCAGATACTCCGCGTTGCCGCCGAGCAGGATGTCGACGCCGCGACCGGCCATGTTGGTTGCCACCACCACGGCGCCGATGCGTCCGGCCTGAGCCACGACGTACGCCTCGGATTCGTGGTTCTTGGCGTTGAGGACCTTGTGCGGTACTCCCCGGCGGTCCAGGTACCCCGCAAGCTTCTCGCTCTTGGCGACGTCCACCGTGCCGACCAGGCACGGCTGGCCTTGGGCGTTGCGCTCGACCAGGTCCTCGGTCAAGGCCTTCCACTTGGCGTCTTCGGTCTTGTAGACCAGATCCGGCTGATCGGAGCGCTGCATCGGCCGGTTGGTGGGAACCTCGAATACCTCAAGCCCGTAAACATTGGCGAACTCGGCCGCCTGGGTCTTGGCGGTACCGGTCATACCGGAGAGCTTCACGTACATCTGGAAGTACTTTTGAATGGTCACCGTGGCCTCGGTGACGTTTTCCTGCTGCACGTCTAAGTTCTCTTTGGCCTCCACGGCCTGATGCAGGCCGTCCGACCAGCGCCGGCTGGGCATGGTGCGGCCCGTGAACTGATCGACGATCACGACATTACGGTCCTGGATGATGTAATCGCGGTCCTTCTTGTACAGCTCCTTGGCCCGAAGCGCGGCATCCAGGTAGTGCACCAGGTGCGTCTGAACCTGGTCGTACAGGTTTTCAACGCCCAAGATCTCCTCGACCCGGCCGATGCCCTCCTCGTTAATCGCCACCGTGCGCTTGGCCTCGTCCACCTCGTAGTGCTCGCCCGACCTCAGGCGCTTAACCACCTGGGCGAACGTCTTGTACCACTTGGCGGATTGATTGGCCTGTCCGGAGATGATCAGCGGCGTACGGGCCTCGTCGATGAGAATCGAGTCCACCTCGTCGACGATCGCGTAGTGATGTTCCCGTTGGACGCACTGCTCCAGGGTGAGCGCCAGGTTGTCCCTCAGATAATCGAAACCGAACTCGCTGGATGTGCCGTAGGTGACATCGGCCAGATAGGCCGCCCGCTTGTCGGCAAACGCAGCCTGCGACTGAAGCAGACCTACGGACAAACCGAGGAACCGGTAGATCTGACCCATCCACTCGGCATCTCGCTTGGCCAGATACGGGTTGGCGGTCACGATATGCACACCCCTACCGGTAAGGCCGTTGAGGTAGATCGGTATGGTCGAGG
>JAHWKV010000177.1 GCA_019347725.1 Actinomycetota bacterium | reverse complement strand
GTAGCCGGCTCGCTTGGCCCGCCGCAGCAGTGGGAGATCCAACGGCTCACCGGAAATCCTGGTGCCCAGCTCGACCATCTGCCGTATCTCGGCCAGAAACCACCGATCGATCCCGGTGGCTCGGTGGACGTCGTCGATACCGGCTCCGAGCCTGATCGCCCGCTCCACCTTTAGCAGGCGATCCTCCCTGGGGATGCCTATCGCCTCCATCAGCGCCTGCAGCTCGTCAGGGCTGGGGGTTTCACCGTCGCCGCCCAAGCCGTGCAAACCTGTCTCCAACGATCGAAGAGCCTTTTGAAGAGCTTCGGGGAAGGTCCTGCCCATGGACATGGCTTCGCCCACCGATTTCATCATCGTGGACAGAGTCGCGTCGGCCCCGGGGAACTTCTCGAAATTCCAGCGAGGTATCTTGACCACGACGTAGTCGATCGTGGGCTCAAACGACGCAGGGGTCTTAAGCGTGATGTCGTTGGGGATTTCGTCCAGCGTGTAGCCGAGCGCCAGCTTGGCGGCGATCTTGGCTATGGGAAAGCCGGTCGCCTTGGAGGCCAGCGCGGAGGATCGAGACACTCGAGGGTTCATCTCAATCACCACCTGGCGCCCCGTGGCGGGGTCGACGGCAAACTGTATGTTGGAGCCGCCGGTGGCCACATCTATGCGCCGGATGACCTTCTGGGCGCTGTCTCGCATCTCCTGGTATTCACGATCGGTAAGCGTCTGCGCCGGCGCGACGGTTATCGAGTCACCCGTGTGCACTCCCATGGGATCGAGGTTCTCGATGGAGCAGATGACCACAAAGTTGTCCTTGTGGTCCCGCATCACCTCCAGCTCGTACTCTTTCCAGCCCTGAATGGACTCCTCGATCAGCACTTCGCCGATACGCGAGAGCTTTAGCCCCTGGGCGGCTATCTCCAGCAGCTGTTGCTCGGTTTGAGCGATCCCGGAACCTCCGCCGCCCAGCGTGTACGAGGCTCGGACGATCGCCGGCAGACCGATTTCCTTGCCCACGGCGGCCACCTCGTCCAGGCTGTACGCGTACCCCGAGCGCGGCAGGTCCAGCCCGATCTCCATCATGGCGGATCTAAACAGCTTGCGGTCCTCGGCAGTGCGGATGCTCTCCACGCTTGCCCCGATCAGCTCAACGTCGTACGCGTCGAAAATCCCGGCCTCGTGGGCGGCGACGGCCACGTTCAGCGCCGTCTGCCCGCCCAGGGTCGGCAGGCATGCAGCCGGACGCTCCCGGGCTATCACCTTCTCCAGCACGTCGAGGGTGATCGGCTCGATATAGGTACGATCGGTCAGTTCCGGATCGGTCATGATCGTGGCCGGGTTGGAGTTGAGCAGGATCACCCTGATCCCCTCCTCCTTCAGCACCTTGCAGGCCTGGGTTCCGGAATAGTCGAACTCACACGCCTGGCCGATCACGATCGGCCCGGAGCCGATGATAAGTATCGAGCTGATGTCGCTGCGTCGCGGCACTACTTCTTTGCCTTTCTTTCCTGCTCTTTGGCGGCAGCCTTGGCCTTCAGTCTGGCTTTGTACTTGGCCTGACGGGACTTGGCCCATCTAACTTTGGGACGATCACCTCTACCCATGCGCAACACCCCCCTCCATCAAGTTGGTGAACCAATCGAAAAGGTAACGCGAGTCGTGTGGACCCGGCCCTGCTTCCGGGTGGTACTGAACACTAAAAGCTGCCTGATCGGCCAGCTCGAAACCCTCGATCGTCTGATCGTTCAGATTGACATGGGTAAGGCGAGCCGGACCCAGCGACGTACCTGCCGCCATCCCGGCTTCCGGACGGCCCGCCGACGGATCGTACCCGAACGCCGATTCGCTCACCGCAAAACCATGGTTCTGGGTGGAGATCTCCACTTGGGAATCGATCAGCCGCATGACCGGGTGGTTGGCGCCGTGGTGCCCGAAGGGCAGCTTGTAGGTACTCAGTCCCGCCGCCAGCGCCATCAACTGGTGGCCCAGGCAGATACCGAACACCGGAGTTTTGCCCAGCAGCGCACGCAGCTCCTTAACACCGTACTCGACGTTCTTTGGATCGCCCGGACCGTTGGACACGAATACCCCGTCCGCACCGGCCGCCAACGGCTCCGAGGCGGGAGTGCGCGCCGGGTACACCGCAACCTCGCACCCCCTCTGCGCAAGCATCCGCAAAATGTTGTGCTTGATCCCAAAGTCAAAAGCGGCTACACGGTACAGAGTCTTGCCGGTAGCGGGCCACACCAAGGGTTCCGTGCCGGTAACCGCCCCCACCAGATCTCCATCGGAGATCGAGGGTGCTTGGCGGGCTCGGCCGGCCAACGCCTCGGCGTCCTCGCCGAGCGTGGAGACAACACCTCGCATGGCACCCTTGTCCCGTATGTGACGGGTAAGCCGGCGGGTATCCACTTCAGTGATCCCAACGACGCGGTGATCCGCAAGGTACTGCTCGAGGCCCCCGGAAGCCCTCCAGGAGGACCACACCGCGGGTAGGTTGCGGATAACGAAGCCGCTGACTTGAGGCTCGGAGCTTTCCGGGTCCTCAGGGTTGACGCCGTAGTTCCCGATGTGCGGATAGGTCATGACGACGATCTGGCCGTGATACGAGGGGTCCGTCAGCACCTCCTGGTATCCGGTCATGCCGGTGTTGAACACGACCTCCCCCTGGGTCGAGCCGGCATGACCTAGCGCCTCGCCTTCGAAGGTCTCCCCGTCTTCGAGCACCAGCAACGCGGGCTTCATCCTTCGATCTCCTTGGTCAACTTGCCGTCGCGCACCACCAGTGCGCCATCGAACATCGTGTGCACTACTTTTCCCTTAAGCTTTCGCCCCGCCCACGGCGTGTTGCGGCTGCGGGAGGCGAACACGACCGGGTCGACGATCCACTCGTGCGCAGGGTCGAACACCGTTAGGTTTGCGGCTGCCCCTTCGACGACCGGGCCGCCGTGATCATCCAGCCCCAAAATCCGTGCCGGGTTGCTCGACATGACCTTCAGCGCCTCCGGGAGCGTCAGCACTCCGTCGGCGACCACCTCGGTCAGCATCACACCCAACGCAGTCTCCAAACCCAGCATGCCCGGCGGAGCCAGCTCAAACTCGGACTCCTTCTCCTCAGGTGCATGCGGAGCATGATCGGTTGCGTACGCATCTAGAGTACCGTCGGCCAGACCTATCCTCACCGCCTCCACGTCCGCCGCCGACCTGAGCGGCGGATTTACCTTGTAGTGCGGGTCAAAAGAACACAGCTCCGAGTCGGTCAGCCTCAGGTGGTGCGGGGTGACCTCCGCCGTTACCCGGGCTCCCTCCGCCTTAGCACGGCGGATTAGCTCCACCGAGCCTGCCGTGGACACATGCAGGGCATGGAATCTCACCCCGGTCAGCTTGGCCAACGCCAGATCGCGCGCCAGGTGAACGTCCTCGGCTGCCGCCGGTACGCCCTTGAGTCCGAGCAAGTCCGAGTAATAGCCCTCGTGCATCTGGCCGCCCTCGGCCAGGGCCGCATCCTCGCAGTGCTCGGCGCAGATGGCATCAAAGCCCTTGATGTACTCCATAACCCTTCGAAGCATTCTGGAGTCCTGTACCCCTCTGCCATCGTCGGTGAACATCCGGACTCGGGCGGCGCTTGTGAACATCTCCCCCACCGGGGCGAGGACCTTCCCCTCCACGCCCTTGGTCAGGGCGCCGGCAGGAATCACCTCGGCGTACCCCGCCGCCACGGCCGCCGCATGCACTTTGTCCGCCACCGCAGCGTTATCGCACACCGGGTCGGTGTTGGGCATGGCGACGACGGTGGTGAACCCGCCGGCAGCGGCCGCCGCCCCGCCGCTCGCGATGGTCTCCTTGTGCTCGCCGCCCGGTTCGCGGAGGTGCACGTGGAGGTCGATCAGTCCGGGCGCGACGACCAGCCCGGACCCGTCGATCACCTCCGCGTCCGCTGTGTCGAGGCGCTCCCC
>JAHWKV010000176.1 GCA_019347725.1 Actinomycetota bacterium | reverse complement strand
TCGCCCTATACCTTTCGCACGGCTTCAACGCGCGGACCACCACCGCAGTCCTGGGCACGCTGGCGAGCCTCTCGATAACCGGCGCCCTCGCCTATATCTTCGTCGAGGTGACATCGCTTACGGGCTTCGCCTCCGAGGAAGCCATCTTTATTCGAGTCGCCTCCGACGCCATCAACGTGCAGGGGCTGTTGCTCGGGGGGATCATTATAGGCTCCCTAGGCGTTCTCGACGACGTCACCATCACCCAATCGTCGGCGGTCTGGGAGCTACACCTGGCCAACCCTTCCCTCAGCCGGTTCGGTCTGTACCGTGCCGCCATCAGGATCGGTCGGGACCACATCGCCTCTACCGTCAACACCTTGGTTCTGGCCTACGCGGGGGCGGCGCTGCCGCTGTTGATCCTGTTCACGATCTCCGGTACGCGCCTTAACGACGTGCTGACCGGCGAGATCGTGGCTGAAGAGGTCGTTAGGACCCTTGTGGGCAGCATCGGACTGGTGGCCTCGGTGCCCATAACCACCGCGCTGTGCGCGCTGGTGGTCAGCACTGCCGGCCCACAGCACCAGAGCGTACCGGCCGAACCTTCTTTGTAACGGCCGGCCGGGCGCCCTGACCACAAGATGTTGGGCCCTGGTTTTAGGCACCACAAGATTCGACAAATTACTGGAATCTGTCTTGTTTTAAAGCCTGCTTAACGCCGTACCACCCTGCCTACAATGGATCGGTGACCCTTACTCGGCGCCGCAAAACCCGGCACGTCGCGCTCATCCTGGCGGTCGTCGTGGCTGCCTTTCCGACGGCCGCGCACTCAGCTCAGTTCCCGCCCCAACTGCCCTCCGAAGAGGAGATGGACCGTCTTAGGTCCAAGATGGGCGCCTCACTGGCGCAGGTTCGAGCGGCGCAACGCAAGTTCGATTCGCTGGTGGCGGGTTTCGAACAGGCGCGCACCGACCTGGAGAACGTGAGCACGGAGGTTTCCGCGGTTCAGGCCCAGCAGGCGGCGCTCGATGCGCAAATGAATGACGTGCAAGCCGCCCTCAACGAAAGGGCGGCTGCCGCATACCGAACCGGGCCCGCCTCGGTGATCAACGTCATATTCGGTACCCAGAGCTTCCGGCATTTCGCCTCCAGGATGAGCCTGTTCGAGTCGGTGGTGGCCCGGGACGGTCAGGTGCTGGACACGGTACAGGAGCTCAAGGACGAGACGGCCCGCCTGCAGTCGGAGCTAGACGCCAAACGTGCCGAGCAACAGGAGGTAGTCAACCGGCTGAACCAGCAGCAAACCGAGCTGGAGAGCTCCCTGGCCGCGCTCGGCCGTGAGTACGAGACCATTCGCCGGCGCGTGGACAACGCCGAATCGGGCTTTTCCTTCCCGGTACGAGCGCCGTTCTCGTTCGTCGATACGTTCGGAGCCCCGCGTTCTGGACATCGCAAGCATGAGGGGATAGACATTTTCGCCGCCAAGGGCACTCCCCTGTACGCGGTGGTCGACGGGGTAATCGAAGATAAGGGCGTCAACGGCCTGGGGGGGAACAAGCTCTGGCTGCGCTCACCGGGCGACGGGTGGAAGTACTACTATGCGCACCTGTCCGGATACGCTTCAGGCATCTACAACGGCGCCCGGGTCAGCAAGGGCCAGGTGATCGGCTATGTGGGCAACACCGGTAACGCGAGAACGACGCCGCCCCACGTGCACTTCGAGTCGCATCCGCCGTCTTCAGGTCCGGCGAACCCGTATCCGATCCTAAGACGCTCTAACCCCACATGATGGACCGCCCCGGGCGCCGCTGATGTCGCTCTCGCCGCCGCTTCCCCGGCTCACAGCCGAGCAGTCCGATTTGCTGGGCTTGGGACCGGCGCCCGAAGCCATGCAGCTCAACAGCGCAGCTTCGCACTCCAACCCCGGCTCGCAAGACATCGCGAACCCGAACCAGCTGTGCCTGACGGTTGTTCAGCAGGTGCTGACCGCCTCCACTCGCTCTGTGCGTCAGCCGGCTCTTCTGGATGACCCGCCGGTCTGGGAAACCGGTTCCGAACCCAAGGCCCGGCCGCGCCGGCGGATTCCGAGGCCCGGGGCGCAGAACGCTCTTAGCCCGGGACAAATGTCGCTTTTTTGATTTCTTAGGCCCCATAGCCCGCGGGGTGTCGTACCGAACTCCTAAGATGTAATTCAATGAGCACAGTGACCGCAGCATCCCTTCGAAGCCAGGACCAGGAACAAGAGGATCGGGCGCCCGGCGAGGGGCCCATACGTCTCTCTCCTTCCCGCGCTTCCGACTACAAGACCTGTCCTCAGCTGTTCAAGTACCGGGCGGTCGATCGACTGCCCGAGCCGACCAGCATCTACAGCACCAAAGGCACCATGATCCATGCCGCACTGGAGCAGCTGTACATGATGCAGCCCGAGGAAAGAACTCTAAAGACCGCTCACGCCCATATGCTCCAGGCCTGGGAAAACCTCAAGAGCGACGAGCAGTACGACGCGCTACAGCTCGATCCCGAGGAAGAGGCCCAGTGGCTTGAGCATGGAATGGGCCTTCTGGATAACTACTTCCAGGTGGAAGATCCCTCCGCGGTGGCTCCCCATGAAATGGAGTGGTGGGTTGAGCACCACACGGAGTCGGTCATGCTCCGCGGCATCATCGACCGGGTAGAGGTGGCCCCCGACGGGGGCTGGATCCTCAGCGACTACAAGACGGGAAGGTCGCCCTCCGAAACCTATGCGCTAGGATCATTTTTTGGGTTGAAATTTTACGCTCTGGTGTGCTGGCGCACCTTTGGCAAGATGCCGGCGCTGTTGAGATTGATTCACCTTCGGGAGCCGGAGATCATAACCTTGGTGCCCACGCAGCAAATGCTCACGGGCCTGGAAAAGCAACTCCACGCCCTGGCCCAGGCCATCCAGCGGGCGCACAACCGGGACGACTGGAGGCCCCGGGTAGGTCCTCTGTGCAACTGGTGTCCCCACAAATCGATCTGCCCGGCCTTTGAAACCTCACCGGACACGAGCCGCGAGCCTGATCACGCCGCCGCCAAAAGCAAGTAGCCAGCTGCGGCGCCACATAGTGACCCCGGCCAAAGCCCACTAGACAGCTGTGCGGCGTCACATAGTGACCCCGCTGTCGGTATTTGTCGGCTCTGGGGCGCGTGAGGTGTTCCTGGCAAGGCCGCAGGGAGCATCGCTAGCCTTTAGCCCTAACGGTGCGACTGAGAACGCAGCCAGGGGCCGCCTCACGCCGCCAGAGCCCACTTAAGGCCGGCAGCGGGGTCACTTAATGAATGGATTGAAGGCTCTTTCCTGCTCGAGCGTAGTGGGTGGTCCGTGGCCGGGCAGCACCGGCATCTCGTCGAGCACCAGCAAGCGCTCACGGATGGAGGTCAGTAGCTGGCCTTGGTCCCCCCCGGGCAGATCGGTCCGGCCTACCGCTCGGGCGAACAGGGTGTCTCCGGAAAACAAACACGGCGCCTGCGGATCACTGCTCAGCAGGCTGATACTGCCCTCCGAGTGCCCCGGCGTGTGGATCACCTGCAGGGCGTGCTCCCCCGCCCCCAGTTCGTCCCCATCGGAGATCTGCACATCCACCTCCGGCGGATCCAGGGCTTCGAGGCCCAAGAACAGCTCCAAGCTCTCACCAAACCAGTCCAGCAGCTTCATGTCGCTGCGGTGCATGTACAAAGGCGCGCCGGTTAGAGTCTTGAGCCGCTCCGCACCCATGATGTGGTCGAAGTGGGCGTGGGTCGCCACGATCGCCTTCGTCTGCAGGCCATGCCTGACCAGGGCAGCGGTGAGCTCCTCCACATCGTCCCCGGGATCCACGACTATGGCTTGCTTGGTCACGGGATCGCCGACTATATAGCAGTTGCACTCCAGAGCCCCGACCACGATCCGCTCGTAAATCTTCAGGGTCATTCGTCTAATCTTAGTGCCGGGACACCAGTTGTCTTTAGCAGTGAC
>JAHWKV010000175.1 GCA_019347725.1 Actinomycetota bacterium | reverse complement strand
CTCTTCCGCGGCCGGGGCGCGGCGGCCTAACATCCCGGCATGTGGGCTGCGATGACGATGACGGAGCCGCGCGCGGAGGCTCCGTCGACGGCCCTTGAGGCCGGGCTGGCGACGCTGGCCGTGGTGGTCGCGATGCTGGTCGGTTACGGGTGGTCGCTCGGCTTCCAGCTCGACAACGCCCACAACGGGCTGATCGCTGCCTCGTTCTCCGCCGTCGGGCTGTACGTCGTACGGATGCGGCCACGGCATAGAAAACCGGAACCAGGTAGCGGGTTCCCGACGCCGCACCTCCCACCGTAAAGCCGCTTAAGCAATATGCGCCGATCACTCCAGCGATGGACAGTGAGAAGTACAGCAGGTAAAGGGCAGCGCCCTGGTTCTTCTCCGAAAGTCCCGGTCGGTGTCGGACGATGCTTAGCGTCCGTAGTACGGGTAGCACCACGGCAACCAGTGCCAGCAATCCCATTCCAAGAGTGGCAAGGGAGTATAAGTTCAGTGGCTGGCCAAAGAAGTAGCCGTTGCCCAGTCGCAACAGGTTGACCAGCAGAGCCTGGAGGCTGGCAAGCAAGTCCTGCATGGAGCCAAAGAAGTAGCCGTCGGTAAGATAGGTCTTGCGGAACCCAAGTTCGTGCATCCACAGACCAATCAGAAAGGCCAATACAACGGCTGTGCCACCGACGATTGCTGCCGTCACGGCAACGAGCCGATTCCGGCTGTTTCGGTAGACCATCCACAAGATAATCCCGGCCGCCACAAACGGACCTAGGCCGCTGGCGAGGAACAGCGGATCCGAAGCTGCGGTAAGGCCGGCGCCTCCTGCGGCCACCGAGCCTGCGGCCAACCGGGGTAGCCGGCCTAGGTTGTCCCGGTGCGTCTTCAAGAACACCAGGTAGGCCGCCAGGATCCCATTGGCCGCCCAGGTATGCTCGTGCAGGCCTTGAGGAAGCACGGTGATCAGGACTGAAGAACCGGCCGCAACGCCTATTGCTGCTCCGAGAAGGGCGGCCCAGCGTCCCGCCACCCTCCAGCATGCCCAACCCGTAAAGGCCAGGCCTGCCAGCGAGAGCATGTAGGGGGAGACGTCCCAGATCGCCTCCCGCATGGGCAGCGCACGGGTGAAGTACAAAAACCATAAGGTGCTCAGGTGACTGGCCTCGCCTACATTGACGGCCCCCCGGCTGGGCAGCAGCTCCAGCGCCACAACGCGTGCCCAGGCGGCGTCACTGCTCCAGTTCACTGCAGCAATTAGGTCGGGCAGGTTGGCGGCTACGTAAATGAAGTATCCGGCTGCAATTAACATGGGGAGCCACGGCTCGGCCGCCAGACGCGTTTTCCACGCGCCGAAATAACGACTCGCGGCGACGCCGAGCGCCTTCAGTCGGGCCCGCTGGGGCGGGTCGCTACTCAGGGCCCTTGCAGACCGCCACAACATCGAGTGCCTGCTCGAGATCCTCGGGACCGAGTTCGAAGTCTGCGGTGGTGAACTCGGAAGCGGGACTGGATCCATCAGTCCGTGCTTGGGTCAGCATCCAATCGTAGAGGACTTGCCGGGCCCGTCTGGGTACCAATCGGCGTAGCCGCAAGGGATCCAGGCGCAGCAGCATGTCGAGCTTGCGACGCTCGCCGGCGAAAAACTGCATGTACCGCTCCGAACCGAACAGGCCGAAGCTGCTGACGTGCTCGAAGGACTTGGCGCAAAGTTGGGCCAGTTGCCCGGAGTCGTACTCGATGAAGTGGTAGGGATCGATGATCTCGTTGGGGCGCCCGAACGTTAGCCGGTTGGGCGTGATGAACACCGCAATGCCGCTGGCCTTTAACACTCGGCGTGACTCAGCAATTATCGGGTCGGGATCTGGAACGTGCTCGATGGCGTGGATGCACACCACGGAGTCGAAACTCCCGTCGGCAAACGGCAGTTGACGGATGTCAGACGTCACGGTACTGCGCTGCTGGCCGACCAGGCAGTCGTGGTCCAAGTCCAGGCCGATGCTTCGGCGAGGATTAAGGAATTCGTGGGCGTGACCCGACCCGCATCCAAGATCCAGAACACTGCCTTCCCCCAGGAACGGAGTGCAGAGTTGATAGCACGCTGCATGCCGCTGCCAGCTTGCATTGAAACCCCCGGTGGGGGTGACGATGCGCTCTCCGGTTATTCTCATCTACGATTCAAGCCTCCGAGTCTTTGACTCGATCGATCGGCGGTCCGGAAACCCATTTGGAGCTCCATGCCCGAAAAACACTTCGTCTTGGTGGTGATGCCAGCCTACAATGCGGCCAAGACACTCGAATCGACCCATAAGGCCATACCGCCGGACACCATTGACGAGGTGCTACTGGTGGACGACGGCAGCGTTGACGCCACTGTGGAGATCGCCCGAAAGCTGCCAATCCATACCATTTTCTTTCCGCACAACGTCGGGTACGGAGGCAACCAGAAGATTTGCTACCTGGAGGCTCTACGTATCCACGCCGATGTGGTGGTAATGCTTCATCCCGACGGCCAGTATGACCCTGCGCTGCTCCCCGATCTCATCGCACCCATAGTCGCCGGCGACGCCGACCTCGTTCTGGGCAGCCGCATGCTGCTGCCGGGAGGGGCACGGGAGGGCGGCATGCCGCTTTACCGGTTTGCCGCGAACAAAATCCTTACTGCCATAGAGAACGTGGCGCTTGGCCGTAGGTTCAGTGAGCTGCACACCGGCTACCGGGCGTACTCACGGACTTTCCTGGAGACGATCCCGTTCATGCGAAACTCCAACAACTTTGTGTTTGACACGCAGGTGATTGCCCAAGCTGTTTCGTTTGGGCAGCGCATAGTCGAGGTGCCGATCCACACCCGATATCACCCCGACGCCTCGTCAACGTCAATGTCGGCCAACATCTCCTACGGCCTGATGACCCTGGCGGTGATGGCGCGGTTCGTTCTCCACAAGGCCAGGGTCTTCAGATGTCGGGTCTTCCTCCCTTGAGGATCGCAGGCCCCACCAGCTGCGGTGACCTAAAATGCATGCTGCACGGGTGGCTGCCCGGCCCCTGCAGGATTAACTGGCGCAGCGGGTGCCGCCCTGTTTTGGATGGGTGCATTTCCCAGGGAGTTCGCTGTGGGTGACAGCATCTGGCTGCTGTCGCACGTGGCGGTGGTGTCGGAGCAGTTGATCGTCAGCGATCTTCTCGGAAGTGCCGGCCGCAGCGGATGTGCCGCAGGAAGCCGCGGTGGCCAGGCAGCAGGCTTAGGGCGCCTGCTAGGTCAGCTCAGCCGGATGGGGAAGGCACAGCCAGCAGCTTGACCCCCTCGATACCCAGCTGGGACAAGGGTAGCGCCGACGACGCCCCCAGGGGCAATCGGGTCTCCGACGTGATCAGCTTCATGCGCGTTACCGTGAAGCCGCAAACTGACAACAGCTTGCCCAGGTCATCCAAAGTAAGTCGATTGAGCTTGACGAAGTCCCGCAGGAGCTTCTCCGCCCAAGCCGGATCGTCCCCGGGGTGCTCGGACACCTTGGCCGCGATCTGCTCGTAGGGCATCGTCAGTTGGGCGAATCCTTCCGGGAACCACGGCTCCAACAAAGAGCCGTTGCGGGAATGGTAAAAAGGGTAGAGCTGAATGAAAAAAGCACCACCGGGACGCAGAATCCGCCTGACCTCGCTGATCATCGCCCTTGGATCTGCTACATGGTGAAGAGTAGACCAGGAGAACACGTAGTCGAAGGACTCGTTGTCGGCAGGCAGGCTCTCGGGCTTGCACTGCGCGAATTGCAGGCTGGGAGGAAGTCGGGTAGCGGCGCCCTGCTCCTGAGCCAGTCTTTCCAGAAACTTGGTATTCGTAGGCTTGGTGTCGAAGCCGACCATGCGGGCGGGTAGCACCCTTTTGAAGATGCCTAGGTCCATGACGCCGTCACCGCAGCCGATATCTGCAACCTCCTGACCGCTCAGTGCATGGAAGTCGGCGCCGAAAAACTCGATAAC
>JAHWKV010000174.1 GCA_019347725.1 Actinomycetota bacterium | reverse complement strand
CGACTACTTGCTGAAACGAGGTTGGGTAGAGATTGAAGCTGGGCCGTTTTGCCTACGGTGCTGGGAGGACCCAATTTACGGGGAGGCGTGTTCATTCTCTGAGGCCCTTGCTCAACAGCTCGCCACAGAAGCAGAGCGCTTGGGAGGCTTTTCGCGTCTCATGGATCTAGTCGAAGAACACGGCGTACCAGAGGATGCAATAGTTTATTAACTAACGCCTAAAACCTAACCAATCCGCCGCCACCTTTCGGGGTGGCTTTTTTCATGCCGTAAACCAACCGAAAGGAGAGTAAGTGAAGAAGACGTTCGAGCCCAAAAAGGGTGAGGAGGGCCTCGTTATTGCGGCCAGTATAGGCCGGAGACAGGTAGACGTCGATGAAGACGGGGGTCCCGTCTTTGACCGGGAGCCGGGCGAGGTCTTCGAGGTAGGAGGAGAACAGAATCCCTGGCCCTACTCAACGGACAACCCGAACGAGATCGCGCTCTTAGAGGCTCACGACCAGGTGAAGCACGGCTCGCCGAAAGCGAGCTCCAAAAAGAAAGGAGATAAGTAGTGCCAGCATCCAATGTATTCAGACTGGGCCTTGCGCTTCAATCGGCCAAAGGAACCCCAGCCACCACCCCGCAGTACTGGGTGGACGTAACCTCCTCAGACATCGGCCCCACCCCGGAGACCGAGCAGCGTTCGGAGACCGGCCTCGGAAGAGACCCCGGTGAGACCTACATCCGCGTCCTCGGAGCGGGCGGCTCCGCTTCCGTTATCCTGAGGCCACAGACCGCCCCGTTATTTCTGTATGGGGCACTGGGGGCTAAAGCTGCAACCCAACTCGGTACGGCGTGGGTAGCTTCGACTGCCTATACCGTTGGTAATCTCGTGCTACCGACCAATACCGGCACGAACCCCTACATCTTCGAGGTGACCACCGCAGGCACCTCAAGCACCACTGAACCGGTGTGGCCGACGGCCGAGGGTGCTACGGTGACAAATGGCACCGTAGTCTTCACCAACCGTGGGGCACTCAAATACAACCATGCTCTCACCCCGTCAAACGACCAGCCGTACCTCACGCTCTGGCGTTCTCTGGGCGACATGATCTACGAGCAGTTCATGGACTGCAAGATAACCGGCTGCAACATCGAGTGGGCTGCCGGCGGAGACGTTACCGCGTCCATATCGGCGGTCGGGCTTTCTTTCCAGCGCCTCACCTCAGAGCCTGCGGGCGGTACTTACGACAACGCTGCGCCCCTCCGGGTGCCGGGAGTCGTTTACACCATCGAGGGGGCGGTGGATAACTCACTTACGCAGGGCAACGTCAACGTCGAGGCGAATCAGACCCCGATTCAGACGGTGGAGATCACTAACTCCTACCTGGAACCAGGGCCCAGGAACATCACGCTCGGCTGGGAGCAGGTGGCTACCGATGTCACCCGTTATGCCAAGACTTACTATGGCGGCGCTACCGGGACCGAGCCATCGAAGAAGGTCTACGAGGGTGCGGTCAAGTTCGACTTCGGCAACGTGGCCTATGGTCCCGGTCTTACCCTTGACCTCCCTCGTGTGGGCTTTACCGAAACACCGGCCAACCCCGACCCCGGCGGCGACCCGCTGCGTTACCCGGTTGCAGGACAGGCGTTCCGGCCTCAGTCCGGAAGCATTATCACGGCGAACGTCAAAAACTCCGTCGCGGCATACGCGGCGTAAAGGAGAGAAATGCCTAGAGAGTTCAGGGACTTCGACGCCGCAGCGGACGCCAAAGAGCCGCTGCGGTTTAGGGTTGCAGGAGAGGATCACGAACTGCCCGCCGACATCCCGGCGCACCTCGTTTTCTCCATTCGCCGGCAGGCCAAGAACGTCAAGAACGATGATGATGCCGAGAGCTTCGGGCTTCAGCTTATCGAAGATCTGATGGGCAAGGAGCGGTGGGAGCGCATCACGCAGAAGATGGGGATAGACACCGCCACGGAACTCGTAGAGTGGATTATGACCGAGTACGGCTTCGGCGAGGAGGAGCAGGGCGACCCAAAAGAGGTGGAGGAGACCACATCACCTTCGAGCACATCTACACCCACTGGAATACCCTCGAATGGGAGTACGAACGTCTTCGGCCTGCGTCCTGGGGGTCCATCTTCCCACGACAGCCAGGCGACCGGGTAGTGGGCTGGCGGGATTTCACAGGGCTGTTTCTGGGACACCTGCCCGAAGATAGCCTTTTCCTCAAAGCTGCGTTTCCCGAACGGGAGCGCCAGGCGTCCGGGAGGAAACACCGCATACCCGGAGCTGAAGAGGCCATAGAGCGCGTCAGGATGGGTATGGCCGGGGCCGCTACGTTCTAATGTAGAATGGAGGCATGGAGCCAGGCGCCTTACTCTTCTGGTTATTGGTTTTGGCGGGCGTGGTAGTGTTGATTCGTTACCGAAAGCGCCCGAATACCTCCGGCCTCTTTATAGGCGGGCCTCCACGGGAAAGTATCAGGCGTATCACGGCCAGGATGGTCAGGGACGGCTACGCCATAGCCTACCGGGACGAGGGCACGGCTACTTTCACCCGCTCAAAGAAGCCCGATCTCGACCTCACTGTTTTGCTTCTGATTCTCGGGATAATCCCCGGCCTGCTCTATATCGGACTCCATAAGGGCGTATCAACTACTACCGTCACCGCTATAGAAGATGACGGCGGTAGTGAAATCATCTTATCCGGTGATGACCACCGTGCTCTGGATGGACTCGCACGGTGGATACGAAGCCCTGCGGCTAACTAGCACCACCTAAACCGAACTAACCGGCGCCTCTTCGGAGGCGCTTTTTTCATGCCCTGAAAGAGAGGTGAAACTATCCCTGGCGAGATCGAAGTTGGCCGCGCCGCAATAAAGATAATTGCCGACGATTCGCCCTTCCGGCGGACTCTCAGGCGTCTGGGCGCCACCACCGCAGACGACGTAAAGGTCCGCATAGAAGCCGATGACGACGCGTCCGCCAAGCTCAAGAACGTCGCCCGCGTCCGCGACGACCTCGACGGCTCCGAAGCTACGGTAAACGCCGATGCGGACACCCTCGGGGCTACGGCGCAGATTTCGGGCTTTCTCGCTGCCATCCGCGCCGTGCCCAGGAGGTTCAGCGTCACGGCCGATGCCGACGTGGGCGGGGCCACGGCGAAGATGGTGGCCTTCGGGGCTTCCACGACGACGGCCAAGGGCATGATCCACCAGTTCAACCTTGCCGCTAAAACCATGCGAAACCTCAAGGTACCAATCATCATAGGTGCTATCGTGGCGGCCATCGCAGCGCTTGCGCCCATAGCCGGCGTCCTTACCATTGCAGGCGCTGCTGTCGCCGCTCTCGCCGGCGGTTTTGGGCTGTTGGTTGCCGCGGCTATACCCTCTATCCGGGCACTAGGCAATAACACGCAGGCTACAGATAACTACAAGAGTGCGGCGGAGTCGGCCAAGAGCGCCCAGGAAGCATACGCTGACTCCACCCGCTCCCTGGCCGACGCCAAGCGCAACGCTGCCCGCGCCGAAGCCGACGCCGAAGCCGCTGTCAAGGATGCAGTAAAGGGTCTGGCGGATGCGAGGAGGCAGGCGGCAGAGGACACGGCGGCGGCGCAAGAGCGCATTAGAGACGCCGAGCGGAACCTTGCCGATGTGCGCCGTCGAGCCGCAGAGGACGCTGTGGCCGCCCAAGAGCGCGTCAGGGATGCCCTGCGAGGGGTCCAGGACGCTGAGCGCAACCTTGCCGATACGAGGCGTCAGGCCGCCGAGAGTACGCGGGCCGCACAGGAGGATGTGCAGGACGCCATGGGCCACGCCGACACCCGCACCACCCGCCGTTACGACCGGGCCCGCCACGCCCTGCACCGGGACCCGGCGCTGCGCCTTGGGGACCTCTACGCGGAACGGGACACCGCCGACTCAGGCACCGATCCGTGCCGCGAACGCCAGGAGGTCGTCCCGGACCGGGCTTGAGACGCGAGCGGCCTCGCCGGTACGCGGTGCCGGCAGGGCAGA
>JAHWKV010000173.1 GCA_019347725.1 Actinomycetota bacterium | reverse complement strand
GCCGAACGTCACGATGCGCAGCGGCGGCCGGCGATTCGGCAGATAGACGTGCGGCGGCAGCGGGTCGAACATGAGTCCGTCCGGTCGCCACTCCTCGCCTGGCCGCGCGGTTGCGCGCCCCTCCGCCCGCCCACCGCCTTCGCCGGACGGCAGGACGACGCGCGTGGCCGCCGCGCGCACGTCGTCCCCGGCGGCCCTGGCAAGCGCCGTCGGCGCCCTCCCCTTGTCCCACGCCGCCGGCTCGGCCGAAGAGAGCTCGCGGCCCGGCGGTCGGTGGAGTAGAACCCGGAGCCCTTGAACATGATGCCCGCGGCATGGATCACCCTTCTCAAGGTTCCGCCACACGCCTCACATGTCGTAAGGGGCTCGTCGGTAAACGACTGCACCACCTCGACGTGTTGGTCACAGGTTTTGCACGCGTACTCATAGGTTGGCATTTACTTAAATCCCATTCGTGAAATCTGTTGTCCCTTTATTATGTCAGCCTTCTCACTGGACGGCATAATGCCTAGGGGCCGCCGTACCAGTATCCAAAAGCGCCGAAGCGGCGCCCACAACGCGCCGGAAGGTTTGCCGATGCCCGGGACCGATCCGCCCGACAATGAACTTCACAAGCTGGCCGACTACGCCGAAGCCCTCTCGGCGGGCCGCGCCGATCCACAAATCCCTCCCCCGCTCTCCAAAGACGCGGCGAGAGTCGCCGCCGCCCTGGAAGAGCTATGCGAGCGGCTCGCCGACTTCAAGCGGGAGGTCGCCGAGTATCAGGAGGCTCTCGATCGGGCCCACACCCGCTTCGGCGACGCGTTGCGCTCGACGCACAACCTGGACCGGATGCTCGAGATTGCGCTGGAGACCGGGATGGAGACCATCGGCGCCCGCCGCGGCATGCTGATGTTGCGAAAGGGCCAGGGCACCTTGATCTCCGGCGTCAGCCGCAACCTCGACGGCCGTTTCACGCTGGATCCAGGTCAGGGCATCGCGGGCCACGTAGCCGCCACCGGAAGCCCCGTGGTGGTTCCGTCAGCCTCGGCACCTGAGCGGGACCCCCTTGAGCCCGAGTTCCCCACCCAACTATCGGTACCACTTTTCACCAAGCATCGCACCTTCGGGGTGCTGAACTTCTATGACAAGTCGCAGGGGAACTTCACCGAAGCCGACCTGCGCACGATCCTGTCGCTCACCGACCGGGTCGGCGTAGCCATCGAGAACGTGCTGCTGCACGAAGATGCGCAGCGTATGGCGATCATGGACGGCCTCACCGGCGTCTGGAACCACCGATGGTTCCAGATACAGATGGCTCAGGAGCTCGACCGCGCCGAGCGCTTCGGCAGACCTTTTTGCCTGCTGGTGATCGACATCGACGACTTCAAGCTTTTCAACGACACCTACGGCCACCAGTTGGGGGATTTCGTACTGGTGGAGCTGGCCCGGCGAGTCAAGTCCTCGGTGCGCGATGTCGACATATTTGCCCGGTACGGCGGCGAGGAATTTGCGCTGCTTTTATCGGAGACCGACTCTTCAGGCGGTGCCAGCGCCGCGGAGAAGCTCCGCCTGGCCGTATGCAGCACACCCTTCGAAAGCAGCATGGCGACAACGCCGCTGACGGTCTCGGTGTCCATAGGCGTCGCCTCATACCCTAAAGCCGGCATGGATGCCGCCGAGATATTTCGGGCCGCCGACAAAGCCATGTACGAAGCCAAGGCGCTCGGCAAAAACCGATTTGTGGTGCATCGCCCACCAAGGGATAGTAGTTAGATGCCGGTACGAAAAGCGATCATCCCCGCGGCCGGGATGGGAACCCGATTCTTGCCCGCTTCCAAGGCGGTACCCAAGGAGATGGTGACCATTGTGGACCGCCCCGTTATTCAGTACGCGGTGGAGGAGCTTGTGCGGGCCGGCGTCACCGACATCTGCATCGTCGACTCGGCCGGCAAGGAGGCCTTGGGCGATCATTTCAGGTGCAACGCCGAACTGGAGAGGCTGCTCGAGAAGAAGGATAAGACCCGGCTACTGGAAGAGCTTCGACAGCTGAGCTCCTTGGCCGAGATCTCCTTTGTCGCCCAAAACGAGCCTCTCGGCCTCGGGCACGCGGTATGGGTAGCCCGCGAGTACGCCGGGGGCGATCCTGTGGTGGTACTGCTTCCCGACGAGATCATCGATCCGGCGGAGAATTTGGTGGGCGAGATGATCCGGACCTTCGACACCGCCTCGGTCAGCGTGGTGGCCGTCGACCAGGTCCCGCACGCCTCGATCGGTTCCTACGGGGCGATCGAGCCGGAGGACCCAAAGGCGGACACCACCGCGGTGAGGTCGTTGGTGGAGAAGCCCCATCCCGACAATGCGCCTTCGGACCTGGCGCTGATCGGCCGCTACGTACTGGACCCCTCGATTTTCGGCATTCTCGAGAGCCTGCCTCCGGGAGCCGGAGGAGAGATTCAGCTGACCGACGCCCTCGCGGTGTTAGCCGGCCGGGGCCGGCTGCTGGCGCGGCGCTTTCGCGGGCGGCGGTGGGACGCCGGCACCAAGCAGGGGTACCTGGAGGCGACCGTGAGCCTGGCGCTGGACCACCCCGAGCTGGGGACGAGCTTTCGCAACTATCTACGACAGGCTGGAGTGGCCCAATGACTAAGAGCAAGTCGCTGTCGCACGTCGACGCCGAGGGAAAGGCGGTCATGGTGGACGTCTCCGCCAAGGAAACGTCCGTCCGGGAGGCGACCGCCTCGGCCTTCGTCGAGATGAACGCCGAGACCGTACGCATCGTCAGCGAAGGCGGGCTCGGTAAAGGCGACGCCTTGGGGGTCGCCAAGATCGCCGGGGTCATGGCCGCCAAGAAAACGCCCGAGCTGATACCGCTGTGCCATCCGCTCGCCCTTTCCAAGATCGACGTGGAGCTAAGCCTGGTCGAAGGCGGAGTGAGCATCACCTCCACCGTACGGACCACCGACCGCACCGGGGTGGAGATGGAAGCCCTCACCGCGGCCTCGGTGGCCGCCCTCACCGTCTACGACATGTGCAAGGCCGTGGACAAAGGCATCCGCATCACCTCGGTCGAGCTGGTGCAAAAGACCGGCGGCAAGAGCGGCCCGTGGAGCCGCCCCGGCTCTGCCGACTAGCCTTCCTGCCTGGGCCGCTTGAAGTAAGCCACCACTCCGCCCACGTCCGGAGGAGTGAAAACGGTCACGAGCTCCCAGCCGTCCTCACCCCAGTTGTCCAGGATCTCCTTGGCGACGTGCGGCACCACAGGCACCGATGCGTATTCCCATTTGGTCATATATCCATCCCTTCTCGATCTTCGTTCGAGCCGGCTAGCCGGCCAGGTTCGATATCCAGTCGATCAGCAGCCGGGTTCCGAATCCGGTAGCGCCGGCGGCCAGATAGTGCTCGTGCTGCTCCGACCAGGCCGTTCCCGCTATGTCCAGGTGAGCCCACGGCGTGGACTCGCCGACGAACTCGCGTAGGAACAACGCCGCGGTGATCGCCCCGGCGTAGCGTTTCTTGCCGATGTTGCGAACGTCGGCCACCGTGCTGGATATCAGACTCCGGTACTCCTCCACCAGGGGCAGCTCCCATATGCTCTCGCCGGTTCGCTCCGCCGCCGACTGCAGCTCGCCGGTCAGGCCGGCGTTGTTGGAAAACACCCCGGCCACCTTCTGACCCAGGGCCACTCCGGCGGCTCCGGTGAGAGTCGCCGCATCGACGATGGCGTCGGGGCCTTGTTCGCTCATCCACGCCAGCGTATCGGCAAGCACCAAACGGCCCTCGGCATCGGTGTTTAGCACCTCGGAGGTCTTGCCGCCGTAATGGCGAATGACGTCCCCCGGCTTGACTGCCCGGCTCGAGGGCATGTTCTCGGCCAGCGCCACTGCAGCCTGAACCTTGATCTTCGGCATAAGCCTGGGCAGCGCGGTGATCGCACCCAGCACCGCACCGGCCACCAGGCTGGTGCTGCTGTTGAGCGTGAGGCTGACCAGGCTCTGGCGGACGACCTCGGAGCTCGGGCCGAGGAGCG
>JAHWKV010000172.1 GCA_019347725.1 Actinomycetota bacterium | reverse complement strand
CTCCTCGATCATCGTGTTGTCCGCGGTCGTCGTGCCGTGGACCACGACGTCGAGCTGCGCGCACAGCTCCTCCACGTCCAGGCCGACGCTGCGTGCGAGCTGGGCCAGCCCGTTCATGACGCCGACGGACTGGTCGTCCGGGGTGGTGGGGGTCTTGTCGACGACGACACCACCGCCGGGGGTCACGCAGATGAGGTCGGTGAAGGTCCCGCCCACATCTACGCCTAATCTGTAGTCATCCACGAGCCGAATCTACACGACCGGCTAATGCGCTACGGACTAACGCTCGAAGGGTGCCTGAGATCGGCGTCTTCGCCGGCGACGCGCCGGTGCGGCCCAACCCCATCGGCTTGACGGTGGTGGAGTTGCTCGGCCGGGAGGGCACCACGCTCAACGTCAAAGGCCTGGACGCCTGCGACGGGGCTCCGGTTTTGGACATCAAGCCCTACACCGAAGACCGCATCGTCGCAGACGCACGCATGGCCTCCTGGCACGAGGATCTGTTGCGCAAGACCGGAGCCAAGCGCCGTCTAACTTCGGTTACTTGCTCACGAGTCGACTACTCGTCGGCTTCGCGGGGGAAGTGTCCGGTGACTAGTCGTCGGCCCCACCGGTCGGAGTTGGTGTTGCGGTTCGTTCTGGAGTCGGCGAATCGGTGTCGTCACCTTCCACCTGAGGAGAAGGTGAGCCGTTATCGCCGTCTTCCGCGCCCCGCGGGGTTGGCGTTTGGTCGGCTTCCTCGACGACCGTCAGCGCCGTCACCTCGTAATCGCAACCGGCGCCGTCTTCACCGGTAGGCGAAGCGGTGGCTCCTTCTTCGGGGGTCGGTGACTCCTCACCTTCCTCGGGCGTCGGTGACTCTTCGCCTTCGGGCGTAGGTGACTCTTCCGTCTTCTCGGCTGTGCCGTCAGCCCTCACCGTGAGACCCTCAAGCTGCTCGAGCTCGTCGAACTCCCGCTGCGGGCTGACCTCGGCACCCACTCCTACCGTAAGCGTGATGGAGTCGCCCTCCGATACGTCACACAACTCCGCGGTAGCGGAGTCGATGGAATCGACCGACACCAAAATCAGCGCCTGCGGTGAGGCGGTAGCGGTCGGGCTCGGCGACGCCTGGTCGGCCTCTTCGGTGGCCGTCTCGGTCGGTGAGGGTGTCGCCTCGTCGGGCTCGATATCAACCCGTACCACCGCGCCGGTGATGTCGAATGTGTCTGTTGCGGCGGTCGTAGGACTGGCTTGGATTTCGGCCGGCTCATCCTCTGCGCATGCTGCCAGCAAGATCATCGTCATTAGTGCGGCGACCAAGACGTACGCACCACGACGACTTGAAATATTGAACACTTGATCCACCTCCTGTCAGGCGACCATTACCCTCCTAACCGGCTTCGGAAACGTCAGCTTCTTTCACCGGCTCGGAGGTCGGCTCCGCAGGAGATGCTGCTTGGTTGGCTGGAGTGGCAGGATCAGTCCGTGGGCTTGTCCTGCTCTACCTCCGGGTGATGACCCGGCCGGTTTTCCTCCGGAACCGGTCCCGGCGCCTTTTCCAAGCCGGACTCATCTACGGGTCCGCGCTCTTGCGCCTTCAGTTCCGCACCGTCATGATCGGCCCGGTTTCTGCGGTTTCTTGCCAACTCTGGCTGCTGTGGTTTAGGCATATCGCAATCTTTCCCGAACGCTATCGGGACCAAACCCGCTCAACGGCCTGCGTCCTTCTCCCCCACGAAGAAAGCGCCCAAAATTGCGGCCAAAGCCGCGAATACCACCACCGAGTACACCGCCAGCCCGAGGGTCAGTAAACGCACGGCCACAGAATCGCCCGTCAGTGGCTGGCCCGTAACGGCGGCCAGAGCCGACCGGTACAGAGCGTCCGGATAGGACTCGTACCCGCCGAACTCGAAGAGCATCTGCCCGGAAGAAAGGACAACGATCACAGTTACACCGACCAGCCAACCTATGCGGCCGGTAAGAGCCATTGAAGCGCTGCGGCTGAACCTGACCGATGACGAAACCAGCCGTCCAGCTCTGGCCACCCGCCCGGCTCTGGCTAGCCGCACGAACCGCAGCATGCGAAACAACCTGAGGAACGGAAAGATGAGAAACACCGCCTGCCACCAATTCCTCTGGAAAAAGGCGGACTTGGAGGGAGCGATAACGAGCCGTGCTAAGAATTCAATTACGAAAATGCCCCACAAGACCCAACCGGCGACCAACATGCCGGTACCCAAAGCACCTCTGGGACTCACGAACGCCTCCGCGACTACCAGCAGTGCAAAGATGACGCCGAGGATTCCCATTACCGGATCCAGCCGGAAACTGAGCCACTCCGCCAACTCCTCGCGTTCGGAAAAACTACGCCATCTCATTCCGACCTCTCCATAGCCTGCAGAATTTCGCCGTCACCGCAACTCCACTCGAGCGATGACGCCCCCTCGTGTTGCCCAAGACCGCGCCAACATAGTCGCTCAGTACGCAATCTAGTAGACAATCCGACCGCTGGTTCAAGGCCCTCGGATGAGATCATTGATTGTGGGTCCGCTTAGGTCGAGGCACTAAGGAGGAAGAGATGGTCGAATCGCCCGGCGTCCCGGCAAGAATCCGTTGAACATACACAAGCCGGGATCCCGAAGGCATCGGTTCGACACCGCAGCGGGCATTCCTGTGGTGACCTGGCCGATCTTCGACGATCACCCCCTGCGGGCGGTGGTCACCACCCGCGAGGGGGGAGTATCCACCGGGCCTTACGAATCGCTGAACCTCGGCCTGCACGTCGGGGACGATCCTGATTCGGTCATCGAGAACAGGCGCCGCGCGGCGACAACCATCGGGCTGTCAATACAGGACTTGGTCTTTGGCAAGCAGGTTCACGGGCACGCGGCTGTTGAGGTTACGGCGGCACACCGGGGCCGGGGCTCGATGTCGGAGCAGGATGTCGTGGCCGAAGCCGATGCGCTGGTGACTGCGGGTGCAGGCATTGGACTGGTCATCATGGTGGCGGACTGCGTGCCCATGGTCTTTTACGACCCGAAGACCGCGACGCTGGCAGGCGTACATGCAGGGTGGAAAGGCACCGTCGCATGCGTGGCGCAGTCGGCGATAGCCCTCATGGTCGATAAAGGCGCTCGGACCCAGGACATCCTCGCCGGGATAGGTCCGGCGATCGCCGCCACCCGCTACCAGGTAGGCGACGACGTTGCCGCGGCGGCCCGGCCCACTTTCGGTCCGATCACCCGGCGCGTGCTGGAGCCTGACGGTCGCGGCCGATGGCATTTTAATTTGCGCGAAGCCAATCGCCTGTTACTTCAGGATGCAGGAGTGCCTGAGAGCAACATCGCTGTGTGCGACCTGAACACGGCCGGTGGCCGCTTCTTCTCGGACCGAGCTGAAAGACCGTGCGGCCGCTTTGCGTTGCTGGCCTGCCTACGTAATTAGGCGACTAAGCCTTCACCTCGTTCAGCTTCCCCGTCTTTACATCGAAGACGAAGCCGCGAACGGTGTCCTTATGTTAGGCGTTCTCCATGGCGCCAAGAGCACGCGCCGCCTCCAGGAACTGCCGTGCCCGGTCCCGATAGTCTTGGAACCCCCCAAAGCTGGCCGCCGCCGGTGACAGCAACACCACGCCCTGCGGCTGCGCCCACAAGAAAGCCTTGCGTACCGCCTCGGCAAGTCCTCCACAGCTGCACACTTCAACCTGAGGAGGCAAGGCTGAACCGTCGAGGGCCTGCCGAATGCGGTCCCCGTTTTGCGGCAAGGTCAGAACCAGCACGGGCTCTACGGCCTTACTTAGGTGGTCGGCCAGCGGCGTATAGTCGATGCCCCTATCCTTTCCGCCGACCAGCAAAGCAATCCGGTTCGGCTGCAGCGCCGACAAAGCAGCCACGGTCGGCAGCACGTTGGTCGATAGGCTGTCGTCAACGAACTCCACTCCGCCGATCCGCCCCACCGTGTACAGCCGGCTTTGTAACGGAGTGAACGATCTTGCGGCGTCCAGAAGTGCATCGTCGTCTGCCCGCACATCGAGGG
>JAHWKV010000171.1 GCA_019347725.1 Actinomycetota bacterium | reverse complement strand
CTCGGAATTGAGGCTCGCTATCGCTGCGGTCGCTGATCGCCAGGTGGCCTGCTACAACGGTAATCGAGACGCTGCTGTCTTCGATGATGAGCTCAACCACCGTATCGTTGCCCATCCTGGCGCCGACTCCAAGGGCGTCGAGAGCGAGCACCAGCCAGTCGGCACGGAACCGATCGTTGCCGGGTCCCGACAGCATCCATCGACCACCCCAGCGAATGAGCGCGTGGACCGGCTCCCGCAGATCTCTACCTGCGTCGGTTAGCTCGTAAACGGTGCTCGCGGCAGGTGGGGGCAGGGTCCGTTTAGTGATGAGACGGTCGTCTTGCAACTCCCGGAGCCTGTCCGCCAGCAGGTTGTTGGCGATACCCGGAAGTCCGTCCCGCAGGTCGGAAAAACGCTTGGGCCCCAGCAGGAGCTCGCGGATTATCAGCAGCGTCCACCGGTGGCCGACGTGATCGAGTGCTCGAGCTAGCCCGCAGTACTGGTCGTAGTAACGCATAGGTCTTGTTGATTATACTACCTAGTTAGTTTATTTTTTCTACTAGGCCAGTCAGGAGGCACCCATGGAGGATCGCATCATGGAGGACGGCATCACGGTCATGGAGACCTCGGCGGGGCGGGTGGCTGTCCGGGTCGACGGGGAGGGCCCTACGGTGCTGCTTGTCCACGGTATCCCGGGATCTGCAGGTGAATGGGACCAAGTGTCGGACGGGCTGGTAGCAGCTGGATTCCGTGTGCTGGTTCCGGACCTGCTCGGGTTCGGGGCCAGCGACAGGCCGGTCGACCCCCAGAGGGCCTGTGGCTCAATGCTCAGGCCGGCATGCTCACCGCACTGCTGGCGGCCGCACAGGCCGAGCCCGTCATCGCCGTCGGCCACGACTACGGAGCGCCGATCTGCGTGACGTTGGCGCACCTAAATCCGACGTCGATCTCTGGTCTGGTACTTGCGGCGGGCAACCTATTCACGGACACACCCATCCCTGCGCCGCTCAAAGCCGCGACTATGCCCATCCTGGGCAATCCGACAGCGAAGGTGATGTTCTCGGGACCGATGCTGCGGATGATGCTGCGCATCGGCGTAGGTCGGCCCCGGATACCACTGGATCCGGCTGTCTATCTCGGAGATGGCGGTCAACGCCGCACTATAGCTACTATCTTCACCGCGGCGCTACGCGAGCTGCCGGACCGCTACCGTGAGGTTGAAGTCGCCCTGAAGGGACTTCACCAACCCACGGTGATCCTCTGGGGCGACCGCGATCCCTTTTTGGGCGTCGAGCAGGCACATCGCGCTCGCGCTGGGATCCCGAACGCACATTTGCGTATCGAGCGGAACGCAGGTCACTTCCTGCCCGCCGAACGGCCGGCAGGCTTCATCGGCGCCGTCAAGCAGGTCGACCGCGTACGTAAACACCCAGCCCCGTGACCGAGTGGCCAGGCTGGAACCCGGAGGTCGGCGACGAACTGC
This sequence comes from Actinomycetota bacterium, assembly GCA_019347725.1. Taxonomy (GTDB): domain Bacteria; phylum Actinomycetota; class CADDZG01; order JAHWKV01; family JAHWKV01; genus JAHWKV01. The sequence continues at coordinate 2,555 of JAHWKV010000171.1, read as the reverse complement.
TCCACGTCGGTCAATCCATGGGGGCGACACGTGTGGAGACTCTAGCGCTTGAAACTGCGCAGCGGCTTGCCCGGGACCCACAGCTGGATGTTCAAGTGATCCGCAGGGTCGCCTAAGCGGGTCAGGACGACCTCGGTTATATCGACGCGAAACAGAGGGAAATCTATTCCCGTCACTTGCTCGTCGTTGCCGCCCGCTTTGACCATCGCCCTCTTCAACTCCTGGTCCGGCTCCTCCACCGCGCGCCCGCTGAGCTTCACGTCGCCCTTCCAGTCCCCGTCCGGATCCACCGTCGGGCCGTGGATGGCGCAACGCGGGTCGGCCATCAGATCCTTGGCTTTGCGGGATCCGGGCATCGACCCCAGCCAGATCTGCCCGTCCATGAACACCATCTCGGTTCCGCTGATCCGGGGTGAGCCGTCCCGTCGTACGGTAGCCAGGGTCTTGTGCTTGTGGACGTCGAACAACGCCCTTGCGGCTTCGGCGAATTCGGGTGCCGAGTCCTCCACATCACGCCATGCGGCCATGGAGCCTACCCCCGCTCAATTGCCGGCCTTGGACAGGATCTGCTCTCGAGATTCGGCCAGCGCACGTACAAGGGCTCCCATGCGAGGCGGCTCGGCGACCAGGTCCGCCTCCAGGCCCAAATCCGTCAACCCGGCTGCAGCGACGGTGCCCACCGCTGCTAGGAATACCCGCCGCCCAAGAGCGTCGATCAATTGATCCCGCAGCCCTAAGCGCTCGGATATTTCGGCCAGGAACCTTACCTGAGGAGCGCTGGTGACCAGCAGAGCTTGAACCCGGCCGTCGACTATTTCCCGCACCAACTGCTGGGCGGGTTCAAGGTTCTCAGGCACATCCCATAAGTAACTTTGCACCTCGACAAGCTTGGCGCCGGTGGAGATTATGGCGTTCGAAAGGTCGGGCGCCCGCTCGCCGTGCAACTGCAGCGCCACCGTATCGCTCAGGCCCAGCTTGGGCGTCAACCACTCGACAATCTCCTGAGAGGTTTCACCCTCGGGGACCCAGGCGGGTTGGATATCAACCGTAGCCAGCGCCGCCTTGGTCTTCTGTCCGCGAGCGACGACCCCGGCCTCCCGGAGCTTATCCAGCAACGGATTCAGCAAAGCCGCTTCGTCGGCGAGATCGAACCAGCGTTTGGTACCCACCCCGGTAAGGTGCACAGACCACTGCAGCGGCGCGTCGATTATCAACTGCGTCGCTTCCACGACCCCGGCCGGGTTGGTGGCCGTCACCTCGCGGACGGTAGGGCCGACCAGCGGCGATCCTCCCCACCTCTGCACGAGGCGGGCGGTCTCGGTCGCCCGGCGGGCTGCGGGTATGCCGACGGTTAAGCCGTCCAGTTGGGCTTGTGAATCCATCATTGCACCACATTACCCGGTCGCTGCTCGAGGAAGAAACCGTCGCCAGGACAGTTCGGAGGTCGCTAACGGACCGACAACAAACCGGCAATGTCCGGTTAATCATTTATTCATTCGACCGTTACCAGCCGGACACCGCGCCGTTACTCCCCCCTCCTAACGTGGGAACCAAGCACCGGCGGCGACGCCGGTCTCCAAAACGCACTTAATCGAACCGACCTAAGAACGACCCTAAGGAGGTGGAGCCTGATGGCCCCCGACATTCCCGGAGCTAAACGAGCGGGTCTGCCGGTCGACCTGAATCGCCTGACGGTTGAAGGCGATGCTTGGCTCAGCCCGGAGGAACGCTACGCGCTCAAGACACACGGGGTCTGCACTCAAGCTCAACCCGGCGTCTTCATGATTCGAAACCGCACCAACGGCAGCCTCGATGCGGGCGTAGCCCGCGGGCTGACCGACATAGCCGACGAGTTCGCCAAAGGTTGGATCCGCATCACCACGCGCCAGCAGGTGGAGTTTCACCATGTGCACGCGGCAAACGTAGTAGAGGTTCTCGATAGGGTGCGTGACCTCGGACTGTCCAACCAGTCCGCTTGCGGGCACACCATGCGGGGCGTCATGTCCTGCCCGCTGGCGGGAGTGGGGCTGGAGGAGCCGTTCGACTGCAGCCATGACGCCAAGATGGCGTCGGACTCCATCCTGCAACTTGCCCCGGAAATCGACTCCAAGATGCCCCAGCGCATCAACATTGCGTTCGGAGGCTGCCCTGACTGTCGGGACCATGCTCGAGTAAACGACATGGGTTTCGTCTCTAAGATCAGCGATCAGGGAGAGCTCGGCTACGAGCTCGCGGCAGATGGAAGCACCGCCACCCACCCCGAGGGCCGGAAAGCGATCTTCCTCGGGGACCTCGTGGACCGGGGACCGGACACGCCTGGGGTCCTCCGATTGGTCATGGGCATGGTCGCCGATGGAGCGGCCCACGCCGTTCCCGGGAACCACGAGAACAAGCTGCTCCGAGCGCTTCGAGGCAGGAAGGTGCAGATCACGCACGGGCTTGCCGAGTCCCTCGCGCAGCTCGAAGCAGAGCCACCTGGATTCGTCGAGCGGGCGCAGGAGTTCCTCGACGGCCTCATCAGCCACTACGTCCTGGATGAGGGCCGCCTGGTCGTC
>JAHWKV010000170.1 GCA_019347725.1 Actinomycetota bacterium | reverse complement strand
CGCTTTCGTGCTGATTCTCGCCCTATTGCTGAAGAAGCCTCAGTGGTTCCTGCCGGCCGTCGGCGTCGGCATGAACCTGTACCTTGCCGTGATAGCTTTTGCCCGTCGCCGGGCATTCAAAGACGCGACGCTACAGGAGGTGGACGGTTGCCGACCGACTGGCTGAACGACCGGGTAGGCATCGTGACGGGCGCCAGCCGGGGCATAGGGCGAGCGACGGCTTTGCGGCTGGCCGAGCGGGGGGTTCACGTGGTGGCCGCGGCGCGTGACAACGGCGCTTTGGACGGCCTGCGCGAAGAGATACGCTCAACAGGCGGTCACTGCACGGTGGCCGCGTGTGACGTCGCCGACGAGCGTGATATCGACCGTATGTTCCGAACAACCCAGGACATCGGACCGCCGTCGATACTGGTATGTGCGGCCGCCCGCCTCGGTAAGGCCCTGTTCAATGACATCGAGACCCCGGACTGGAAGCGCACCGTGGCAGTCAATCTGACGGGGGCGTTTTTGTGCTGTCAGCGAGCTTTTGCATCCATGCAGGAGTCAGGAGGAGGGCGCATCATTACCATCGCCTCGCTGTCGGGAATCTACGCAACCGAGAAGTTCCCCGGCCTCACCGCCTACAACGTGTCAAAGTCGGGCGTGGTGGGTCTAACCGAGGCGATCGCCGTGGAAGGTCGGAGCCATGGGATTTCCGCCCTGTGCGTAAGTCCAGGCGCGGTGGCCACCCAAATGCTGCACGAGGCCAACCCCGACCTTAAGCCCGGCCTGGGACCCGATGACGTGGGCCGGCTCATAGTCGGACTGCTGGACCAGGACATACTCCCCGCCAGCGGCGCCAACATTCCACTGTTCTCCAACCTGTAGGACCCGCGCCGCGCCGCCCCAGCGCACTTTGACTAGATCTGCCGAACGGGGCGCTCCGTCAATACCGCTTCAACGGTAACGCGCTCGGATCCTCGGACCACCACGACCTCAATGGAGTCGCCTGGATCACGCGCGCTTACCTCCCGCTGGACATCGACAGCCTCGGTGACCTCTTCACCGCCGATTTCAACGATGACGTCGCCGTCCTCGAGCCCCGCTTCTTGGGCCGGTGAACCCGGCTCCACTCGATCGATCAACACGCCGCGCTCAACGTCGAGGTCCAGCTCGGTGGCTATTGCCGGCGACAGCGTGAGCATCTGCACCCCTAAGAAAGCGTGGACTACCTTGCCGGTGGAAATTAGCTGCTCGAAGACGTCCCGCGCCGGGGTTATAGCGATGGCGAAACCGATGTTCTGGGCGTTGCCGGCTATTGCGGTGTTGATGCCCACCACGTTGCCCATCCCATTGACCAGCGCTCCCCCGCTGTTACCTAGGTTGATCGCCGCATCGGTTTGGATCAGGTTTTGCAGTACGGCTTCGCCGGCGCGAATGGACCGGTCCAGTGCAGACACGATCCCTTTAGTGACCGTGGGACCACCGGGCAGGGCCAGAGCGTGGCCGACCGCGATGACCTGTTCCCCTACCCTGAGGATGTCCGAGTCGCCCAGCGGCGCCGGCTGCAGACCGGAGGCATCCACCTTCAAAACCGCCAAATCGGTATGTACGTCGGCGCCGACCACCTCAGCCTGCGTGGCAGCCGGCACCGTTGTTTAGCAGCACCTCTATTTGCTGTGCGCCCTGAATGACGTGGGCGTTGGTCAGGATGTGGCCATCCTCGCTGGCGACTATCCCGGTACCGGCCCCTTCGTTGGGCACAGCCTCGAAGAAGAAGTCGGGCGACACCCTTTGAGTGAAGACGGCCACGACCGAGGGCTTGATCGACTCCACGATCCCCGGGACGGATTTAGGATCCAGCGGCTCGGCCTCTTCGGTGTCCGTAGCCGCCGGCAGGCTGACGGTCTCCTCCGCCTCCGGCTCTTGTTCCGCCACCGCGCACTGCATGAGGGTCGCACCGGCAAGCACACCGAGCAGCAGCATAGAAACGACGAGAACAAGCGGGTTGCGCCGCTTACGTTCGGCCGCGTGCTCCCGGCTATCTTCCGGGCGGCTTTCCGTGTCCGACATTTGGCTCGTCTCCCAAGACTTTGCAACCCACCACGTCGCCGGGCGGGCTGGAGGCACTCGCACGGATCACGCAGACGGTCAGGCATCCATTTTCAAACCGCTGAAGTGAATATTGTCTAAGTACCAGGTTAGAACCCTTTAAAACTATAGGCTCTCATCATCTGCAGAGGGCCAAAACGGGTGATTGAGTAGTATGCACCCATGGCAGAGCCCGTGTACCGCCCTGTTCTCGCGTTCGCAAAGACTCTCCAGAAGTCTATGGGCTGGAAGGTCATCGTCGTGGGCGAGGAGAACATACCGGACGAGGGTCCCACGATCCTAGCTATCAACCACGCCGGATACCTGGACTTCGTCTTCTCCGCGTGGGCCAGCGTCTTCGAGAAGAAGCGCTTTGTGCGATTCCTGGCCAAAAAGGAGGTCTTCGACCACCCCGTGGCCGGGCCGCTCATGCGAGGTATGAAACACATTCCCGTCGACCGCAAGGGAGATCGATCCAAAGCACTGGACCTGGCCATAGCCGCGCTCAAGTCCGGAGAGATAATCGGCACGTTCCCGGAAGCGACCATCAACCGCTCTTTCGTCCCGTCCAAAGGTAAAACGGGCACCGCTCGCATGGCACAGGCCAGCGGTGCAACTATCGTCCCGGTCGCAGTCTGGGGCTCGCATCGGATCCTCACCAAGGGGCGGCCGCGCAACTTTCAAAGGGGCGTGGCCATACTGGTAAACATCGGAGAGCCGCTCGAGGTGGATCCCGACGAGGATTCCCGAGGGGCCACCGACCGGCTTATGGACTCGATCCGGCACTTACTTGCCGAAGCGCAGGAGAAGTACCCGCAGGAACCGGCGGGCGATGACGACAGGTGGTGGCTGCCGGCACACCTGGGCGGCACGGCCCCGGCCCCCGAGCAGATCGACCCGCCCCTGCGTTAGAGTTGCCGCCTAACCCACTCCAGGTCTTCCACCGCGCCCGGCCAGGGCGTCTCCAAAATGAGCACCGGCGCCTTGGAAGCCAGGATCATGTCCTTGATGACCTCCGGATCCATCTTGCCGGCTCCTATGTTGGCGTGACGGTCCGCACCCGTTCCGGGCAGGTCGCGAGAATCGTTGCAGTGCAGCACATCGATGGTGCCCACGATTGAAACGATCTGCTCCACCATCTTGACCAGGTCCTCACCCGGCGGGTTGGCGGCATGAGCATGGCAGGTATCGAAGCAAAATCCGACCTCGAATCCCTCGAGTTTCTCCCACAGCCGTGCAATCTGGTCCACGGATCGAGCCACCGCGTTATTGCCTCCTGCTGTGTTCTCAATAAGCACCTTGACCGGGAACCGCCGCTCGTTGAACACCTTCCACCACCTGGTGGAGCCCTCCAGGGGATCGTCCTCGGCGTGGCCGCCGTGGACGATAACTCCGGCAGCGCCTATCTCCGCAGCGGCATCCACGTTCTGAGCCAGAGTCTTGCGCGAGGGAACCCTAACCCGGGGTGCCGGGTGGCATGGGTTCAGCCGGTACGGCGCGTGGACGTAGATGGGTAGGCCGGCGGCCTTCAGCTCCTCTGCATCCTGACGCGGGGCGGGCTTGCTAAAGCTCTGCGGATCACCCAGGAAGATCTGAACTGCGTCCAGGTCCAACTCCTTGGCGTCCCTAAGGGGGTCCTCCTCGCCCACGTGGGCACCTATAAGCATCAGGACAACTCTAATCGCGGCCCGCTGTGCCGACCATGGCTCATTACGGGGTCAACTTCGCGGCCAGCTTCTCCAGGGCTTGGTCGACCTCCTCGGCGGAGATACTGCGGCTCTCGACGTGGGCGGAAGCCAGGTAGCAGTAAGTGAGCTTCAGATCCCGCTCCGCTACGATCCCGAGCTTGCGCAGGGCCGCAGCATAGATGACCAGCTGATCCACCTCCGGCATCTGTAGCTCCACCCCTGACTTGAAGTCGACGATCTCCAACCCGCCGTCCATCTCATATACCGCATCCATGCGT
>JAHWKV010000016.1 GCA_019347725.1 Actinomycetota bacterium | reverse complement strand
CAGCCGACGCGCTTACTCCCGACTATGCGATCTTGGGCCGGGTGGTCGATGGAATGGACGTAGTGGACGCCATGAACAACGTAGCGGTCAACGGCGAGAGTCCGGTGGAAACCATCGTGATTGAAGGAATTGAAATTTCTGAAAGTTGATTCGTCTTAACCGGTTTTATCTGCGCTACACTGGCTGACCATGCCAAAACACTCTGTGCGCCGGACCTACCACAGGATCCCCGCCCTCAAATCCGCCATAGCCGGCGTAGTTCTAATCCTCTTTGCAGGACTGTCGGTGGCCTTTGTAAGTGACTCGAAGCGTCAAGAGCCTCAGGAAGTCAAGCAGTTGCAGGCCAATCAGGCGATCCCGGACGTAAACGACGATCAGATTCCCGAGCCGGCGGAGCCAGCGGATACCGCTGCGGCTAAGAAAGTCGCTGCTGAAAAAGCCGCTGCTGAAAAGGCCGCGGCTGAAAAGGCTGCGGCTGAGAAGGCCGCCTCAGCGAAGGCCGCCTCAGCGAAGGCCGCCGGCGAGAAGAAGGCAGCTGAGGCCAAGAAGAAGGCAGCTCCGAAGGAGCCCGCTCCCGCCGCTGCGCCTGCGCCCGAACCTCCGGCCCCGCCACCGCCACCACCACCACCGCCAGCTCCGGCCGGCATAGACGTTTACCGTGGGCTAGGTGCCTGGGTGGACATCTACGACTACGCGATCCGTGACGAGATGGACATTCCCAAGGCGATCGACGTGATGGCGGAACGGGGAGTGAAGACGCTTTACCTGCAGACCAGCCGCTGGAAGGACCCCGCGGCGATGGTAAAGGTCGACGCGGTCAACAAGTTTTTGGACAACGCCAATGAAAAGGGCATCAACGTAGTCGGCTGGTACGTGCCCGGGTTCGGCAACATCGACCGGGACATCAGCCGGACGCTGGCGATACTCGAGCACAAGACGCCCTCGGGCGTCGGCTTTGACGGCGCCGCGCCCGACATCGAAACCCGCGAAGAGGTCGGCGCGGCCTACAATGACGGCGTCGCCGAGTACTCAAAACGGCTGCGTGCGGCGGCGCCTAACGCTACGTTCGCGGCGATTGTCGACGATGCCAAGAACAATTTGCGGGCGCCCGATCGCCACGCCGGATTCCCCTGGCACGAGATCGGCCACAGCTACGACGTGGTCATGCCGATGGCGTACTGGACCGTGACCAAGGGCACCTCCAACTGCCGGGCCAAGGAGTACGACGCCGACGCCTATATTCGCGAGGTGGTCCGCCTGACCAAGGAATACATGGGCGTCGACAAGCCTATGCACCCTGTGGGCGGAATTGCCGACTGCATGACCGAGGCCGAGACCCATGGATACGTAAGGGCCATCAACGACGTGGCCATCGGCGGGAGTCTTTACGACTACGCCACCACGCAGTCCTCGCCGGTCTCCATCTGGGGCCCCCTCTCCGCTATAAAGTAGGTACAGAGCGGCACCTGTAGGAGTTGCTCAAGCGCTTGGAGCTTTGGCCCCTGTACTCCAATTGGCAGAGAGAGTCGACTTAAAATCGATACAGTGTGGGTTCGAGTCCCACCGGGGGCACGGACCTTCACCTGAGCAGATCCCATGTCGGCCAGCCCCTCGTGCAGCGTGATCTCCACATCGGCCTCCTTTCGTGCGTGGTGGTAGGTGGACGCCGAGCTGCAGGGCATCGAACAACGCCCGCAGTTCGCCCGCGGGTAGCTCGTGCAGCCGTTCGGCAAGCACCGGTAGCTTTTTTAGAACCTCTTCAACGTCGGCCAACTGGGGCGGCTGAGGCGCCGCCTGGGCGGCCAGGTCCTTCAGCTGCCGGCGGCGCTCCGTCCCGCTCGGCGATGCGGGTGGCCACCGGCGGCTCAGCGCCGGGTTGAGCGGGAAGGACTATTTTCTTCGAAAGCGATAGACATATTGACGCGTGTTCCGTAATCTGAACCTATGCGAACCACGGTCCGATTGGATGACGATCTCCTTCAGCAGGCCAAGGTTCATGCCGCGCAAACGGGAAGAACCCTGACCGCCCTGATCGAGGATGCCCTGCGGCAGGCGATGAGCACCCATCCGGACACCGGCCGAAGGACCGAGTACAGAGTTCCAACGTTCAGATCGGCGCTGCGCCCAGGGGCCGACTTGAGCGACAACTCCGGTATGGCCGACCTTATGGACGAAGGATGATCCTGCCTGACGTCAATGTGCTGGTCTATGCCCACCATGAATCGAGCGTGGATCACGAGCGCTACCGGACATGGTGGGAAGGCGTAGTCAACGGTCCTGCCAAGTTTGCTTTAGTTGACCAAGTCCTCGCCGGCTTTGTGAGGGTGGTAACTCATTCGAAGGTCTTCGAAAGGCCGATGAGCATCGAAGATGCGCTGGCCGCCGCGGATGCCATTCGATCTCACCCGAACTGTTTGATCGTTCAACCAAGCGCGCGCCAGTGGGAGGTGTTTCGAGATCTCTGCAACTCGAACGGCGCCGTAGGCAATCAGGTTCCGGACGCGTACCTTGCGGCTGTCGCAATTACCTCTGGGAGTGAATTCTTCACCGTCGACAAAGGGCTCGCTCGCTACCGAGGCCTAAAGTGTCGGCACCCCCTGATCGCCTCGTAATCCTCATCGCTGGGCTGCGACATCGGCTCGTGGGTTCAAAAACTCGATCGTCACGCATAAGTAATCGCAGTACTCATGGAGCAACCCTCCAAGCCGATCCCTCCGGCGGATCGATGAAGCTTTGGCTTCCGGTCGGTCCCTGCTCTCTACGGGATCCAGTGGTGGACTGAGCCCACGGCTTCGATGTGGTCTCTCCCGGTTGTAATGCTCGATGTAGATACCCAGGACCCGAATCAGGTGGCGCCGACCGAACATGAGCATCCAGTCCAAACATTCTTCGCGCACCGTTCTCACCTTGTGGGGTGCCAAAACCGAGATTTCCCACGGTAAGCGGTACGCTGATCCGGTCCGCATGCGGTCCGTCCATTGCCGAAAAACGCTGCAAAACGATGAGAACGTGAAATCCTCGACGGCTGCGGAATCCGCCGAAGTCACGCACAATTCAGCGCATTTCTGCAGGCGGAGGCGCAATTCTCTATCTTTTCAAAGGCGCCCGGACGCTTTGACACGGAAGAGGTCATATTGCTCTGGTCAGCTTGTGGCGCGGGCGGGCTGGTGTACGACTGGCAGCGCGTGTGAATCCGTTTCAGGTGGCCCAACAGCCAGCAACAACCACCAATGACCAGTACCAGCGTCAAGCGTAAAGGTACGTAGGTCAGCCGGTTTTCGCGACTTTGCACGTGGTTCAGGGCACCGCAGACGGATTGTCAAGACGCGGGTCTACACCAGTCAGCAATAACCAGCAACAATCACAACCAACGTCAAGCAACCAGCAACACGCTCTCGCCTATAATCTGGCAAAGCTGGGCGTACGAACGGTCACTAACCCGCAAATCTTGCTCCTTAGGCGAAGGTTACGCTAGCTCTCGAGATAGCATTTCTCGAATACGACTCGTTCCTTCCTGGGCTGCGCCATAGCTCCTTTCTCCGCCCGGATGAAACCGACATCGATCACTCGGCCGATCACCGTCGCCGCCACGACAGTCGCCCCGGCGTTCGCCAAAATCGACGCTCGAAGAGCTTGCCCAGGTACTCCTTGAGTACGTCAAAGGGATCTCCCAAAGGGAGCAAAAAGGTAGCACGACAGGCAAAAGCGCCGTCCAACAGCGACTAATGGGGTGCACTTCTTGCTGAAGACCGGTCTTTCTAGGCACAATTTCGTCAATTCTGGCGACCAGCGCGCACTCTTGAAGCAGTTTCGGCAGCACTTACAAGGCAGGGGTCACTGGTTCGATCCCAGTAGCGCCCACCAACTGGATTGCGCAAAATCGGACGCGCCGGTCAAGACGACGCCAGCGGCAATTATTCTATTGGGCTGATCCACATTCGTGGCTGCCGGAAAAGTTCAAGAAGGTGCAAAGCTCGGCACATGCAAACCGTTTGCCGGCGCGGTTACAAATTCCGGAGTGACCGAGTTACCGTCAAGCTGCTAAACCGGGTAGAGATCGGCGAAGAAGTCTGCGAAGGCGGCGAGCGCAACAAACCACACTCCAACGCCGATCAGCACGACGCCGCCCCACTTCTTGATAGTCGGCGCGCTCGCCTTGATGCGCTCGACGGTTGCGTCCTGGGCCCGGGCAGATACAAAAGCCGCACTAAACATGAGCATCATGATGACTACCGCAGCTACAGCGAAGGCGAGGAATGCCGCGGCAAAACCACCGTTTACCAGAGCTTGCCCGGCCAGACCGGCCAGGATCGGCCCGGTTCAGCCGAAGCCCGCTAGGAGGTAAAAGAAGCCGAAGGCCGTAAACCCTGTTACAGGATGCCTGCGCCGCAACTCTGCCTGGGCGCGGTTTAGGCGCTTGGTTACGCGCTCGACGGAGCGAAATGACGTATCGGCCAATATGCCGAACTGAACCAAGCCGAGAACTATTAGAGCTACGCCGACCGCTATACGCAGCGTGATGCCGATGGTACTTGTGAAGGTGACGCTGCTGGCAAACGCGCTCCCTCCAAGGGCGATAAGGATGCCGAAAAGCACCAGAAAAGCCGCTGCACCGGTGGCCAGCGCCAAGGCGAACGGCAGGGGTCTGCTACCGGCCTGTCTCGGTCCTGCTGAGTCCCCGACCTGACGGGACAGCAGGGTCACCAGCAAAGGAAAAGAGCAAGGCGCAAAAAAAGAGGCGATTCCAGCTCCGGACGCCAGAGCAAGCAAGCCGGCCCCATCGACTGCCGGTAAATCAAAGCGCGGATACAGTTCGTAGCCGACGTAACCGGCTAGGGCGGTGACGGCCACGGCCAAAGTCAGCAGTCCATAGGGTAACTACCGGCCGGTAGCTTTAGATTGAATTCGGTCCGACCGAGCAGTGCCTTCTGCGGGGGTGGATTCCTTAACCGGAAACCCGGCTTCGGCGAGTTGTCTGACGATGGCTTCGGCGTCGACTTCGGCTTCTGCAAACGACACGACCACAGTGTTGGTCCGCGAGTCGGTCTCGACCTCTGTGACTCCGCTAAGCTGGCCTAGCTCCGTGCGAATCGCCGCCGAGCAGCTCTTGCAGTAGATGTCTTGTACTTCAAAGGTCCTTTGCGCCATGCGGACATGCTAAGGCTTCCACCCAAATGGAATGTCAACCGTATCGGGACAGTCCTCCTGCGCCCCTCCAGGGCTCATGGCGCGGATTCGTAACGGAAAGGTCCGGCGTAGTGCAACTCGATGATCCCAGGGTGGTCGTGAATATCCTGCTGCTAACTTGGCCCGGCGGCCACCGATAGCCTGGGCGAAGGCTTCATCTTTGTGACGCCCGGAAGCGTTATGCACTGTACAGATCTATATTGGGCCCACTAGCAGCGATTCGTGAGATCGAGGCAAAGGTCACAGCGAACCGGAAGTTTCGACTCACCGCATGGGCCACGATCGGAGATTTGACGATGCGGATTGGTGAGCTTGCTTCGCACTTGAGCATGAATCCGAGGACGATCCGCTTTACGAGGCCAGCGGAGTGCTCCCCGAGCCGGCGCGAACCTCTTCCGGATACCGGGACTATGACGGATCGGATCTCGAGCGCCTTAAGTTCGTGAAACTTGCCCAGTCACTCGGACTGCGTCTCGATGAAATCTCCGAGATTCTGGCTCTTCGAGATGGCGGTGAAGTTCCCTGTGAATACGTGAGAACCTTGATAGGCACTAAGCAATTGAGATCAAGCAGCGGACCGAGCAGCTCAAGGATATGCGTCGAGAATTCCGCCGGCTGGCTCGCCGTGCCGAACAGAAACCGCCCGCCGCATGCGATGAAAAGATATGCCATATTTTAGAGGATGAGTAACGGGGAGGTCTCGCGAGAGCACCGGGACAGTTTGCCGGATGGTTTAAGTGTGAGACCGGCGGGTAGCTCCCGAGCATGGTGTCCGGATGCGCCACAGTGTGCGAAATCCTGATGCGATGGGAACAACAGGGGGAAGGCTTTCCCGTCGTTTTTGTCCATGGTATTCTCACCTCGCCGTCACTATGGCGGTACGTCATGCCGCTCGTCGAAGAGCGTTGTATGGCCTGGGAGATGGTGGGCTACGGGGAGAGCATTCCGCAAGGCGACGGGCGCGACATATCGGTAGCGCGGCAGGCCGATTACCTGTTGGACTGGCTGGACCACCTTGGCATTGAACGGGCCGTTTTTGTAGGGCACGATCTTGGAGGTGGAGTACTGCAAATCGCCGCCCACCGTGCCTCCGGTCGATTCGCGGGGATAGTGCTTACCAACAGCATCGCCTACGACTCGTGGCCTATACCGAGCGTCAAGGCCATGCGTTCAATGGGAGGGCTGATGGCTCATGCGCCCAACGCGGTCTTTCGCGCTCTTGTGGAGATGTTGGTTCGCAGGGGCCACGATGACCGGCACCGGGCGTCGGAGAGTTTGTCCATGCACCTGGACCCGTACGAGATGCATGGCGGCGCGAAAGCCATGGTTCGGCAGGTACGGTCACTGGATGTGCGGGATACTCTAGCCATCGGGGACGGACTACGGAACCTGGACGTCCCATCGGGGATTGCGTGGGGTGCCGCCGATCAGTTTCAAAAGCTACGCTACGGACAGCGCCTTGCCGATGATCTGGCGGCGCCATTAAAGGTTATCGAGGGCGGAAAACATTTTGTCCCCGAGGACCATCCTCAAGAGTTAGCCCAGGTCATCAACCAGTTGCTGTTGGACGTCAAAGAAAAGCAAGCAACCCCGGAGTAAGTACTCCTGGGGGATTACATCGTTTCGTTGAGCTTGCATGGGTGCGGTCGCTGGTTATCAAATAAGTCGTTTCAGGCACCTGATTGAACTGCAGCTCTCCTGGACGCGTGCCCAGTTGATGAGGTTGAATTCGCGGTCCACGCAGCAAGCGTCGTAGGCGTCTAAGAGAACTGCGCCAACCTCACCAAATTGGCCGCCGCTGCTAATCTTGACGCTGCACTTTGCGCTGCAGTTTCGCCTCGGCGCCCGGTTCCTCCTTCTCCGTCCACTCCTTACGCTTGCCCCAAGGTTCGACCTCGCCTTTGCCACGATCGGTGGAACGGCGCATTTTCGTATAAAACTTGTGACCTATTGTCGCGACCAATCCGGGCTCTAGCTTTTCTCTCGCCCAACCGCTGGGGTTGTCGCCGTGGACGTCCCAGCGCACCTCACGGTTGAGGTCTTCATTGGTGAACTGGCGGAGTGGGCGCACGAAACTGCCGAGGATACGTGAGGCGGCGGTCGACAGCATTGAGCCGGGAGGGGTCTTATAAAAGGGCGTGAACTTATCGGGGAATCCAGGCATCGTGCAACCGATGCATGCTCCTCCGGCATTCATGCAACCCCCTTGGTGGTTTATCGCTCCACGTGACGTTATGTTGCAGTTGACAACCGGCCCCCAGCATCCAATCTCCACCAGACACTCCGGATCCCCGAACGTCTCGGCGTAAGTGCCCTCCTCGTAGTAGGCGCCGCGTACGCAGTGACGGTGCACCGTCTCGCCGAACAACCACGCCGGCCGCCCCAGCTCATCAAACTCAGGCAGGGGACCGAAGCCCTGCAGGAAGTACAAAATCGACGCGACCGTCTCAGTGAAGTTGTCCCCTATGGGGGCGCACCCCGGGATGTTCACCACGGGTAGACCAAACTCGCTGCGGTAGTCCTTGCCTAAAAAATCCATAAGACTCATTGACCCCGTAGGGTTGCCGTGAGAGGCCGGTATTCCTCCCCACGTCGCGCAGGTGCCAATGGCGATCGTCGCTGCGGCCCGGCTGGCCAGTCGGGCGATCCATTCGTTGGCCGAAACGGTGCGTATCTGGCCGTCCGGTCCCCACGGCTCCTCCCCGTGTCCGGCCCAGTAGCCGCCGGTCTCCAGCGCCTTGACCTCGTCGGCGATAGAGCCCTCGAGCACGATGGCGTAAGGAGCGTCCAGCTCCCCCCGCAGCGCCTGCTCGTGAGGCCTCAAGTAGCTGGGCCCAGACTCCACATTGACGGCAGCGTGATGAAGGATAATGCGAGGCAGTCCCGGGTGGGCGCCGAGCAAGAGGCTTTCCAGGCTTGGCGCCTGCGCTCCGGTGACCGACACGGTGCAGCCGTCGCAACTCATTCCGGCGAACCAAAAGACGTGGATCTTCTCGAGTGGTCCGAGGCGGGTCTGAATGCCGGCTTTGGCAACTGGTCCAAGCATGTCCTGCATAAACTCCCCAGAGGGCATTCCGAACTGACCGATCTCTTCGTCGGTGGGGAACTTATCGACGGGACCGAGAACCTCGAGGAGTCGCTGCGCAGGGGTCTTGGCGACCGAGCCCTTTACTGACATAGGCCAAACTCCAGTCTCTACCGGGGACTAGAAGACCCCTTCACTTAGGTGCCGACTGTATATAGGATACTCGTGAGCAGTCGCGCTTGAAAAGCAACCTTGGGATAGGCGCTGATGACCAACGGCTGGGTGACCGGATATTTGATTGGGGCGGCGGTCGTCGTCGTGGTCGCCGCCGTCGTTTTAGTGATCATCGCCTTGGCGCGCAGCATCGCCCGCGAGGCTGAGGAAGCTACTCGCTTAATCGAGAGAACCCGCGACCATACGGAGGCTCTTTGGCGACTTAGCGAGACCCAGCAGCTGCTAGCGGGCATTCTCTTTGCCCTTCGCGGGTCCAGCCGTGCAGACGCAAAAGCTCAAGAAGGGGAGGGCAAGGCAAAGCTCGCGATCTCGGAGAGGAGGGCATGATCCTCGCTCAAGCCGGCGCCGACAACATCCAGATGTGGTGGATTACTCTCGGCGTAGGGTTGGTTGTGGCTGCCGTAGTAACCATGCTTCTGCAGATCCTTCTAGTCTCCGTCAACAAGGTGGAGAACAACGTCAAGACTCTTTGGGAAACGGCGACCACTTTGGCCAGAAATACTGCTACCACCTGGCTTCTTAAAGAGGCTGGCGACAATCTCGAGGAAATCGAGAGGGTGGCGGCAAGCCGAATGGAGAAACCACCGCACGAGCGAACAACATGACCGTTCTCCTGGTTTTTTTGACCGTGTTCGAAATCGTCTTGGTGATTGGCGTTTTGGCGGTATACGTAACGCTCATCACCAGTCGGCTCCGGAGCATCTCTCTCTACTTGGCAAAGATCGCCTTCGGCGTAAGAGCAGTCGACACCCAGACCGCGGCAATCGGACCTGCCGCCGGGCGCGTCAACTCTGGACTGCGAAGGATTGAATCGTTGCTGGGCAAAGAGACCGCTGCCGGAGAGAAGGGCGGTTAGCTTAGACCATGCGTGAGCTCGTAGAGGTTGTCGAGCGGGTTCAGGACCTACTAGAGGAAGTGGACAGGTTCGACGAGCCCGCCCGCAGGGTGGTTTTTGAACTCCTCGATGCCATCGATGCCCTCCACCGTCCGGCGGTGAGGCAGCTTGGCAAGCGTCTCGACGCCAAGACTCTAGACAAGCTCAAGCAGCAAAGCCCGAGTATTACGTGGCTGCTCGAGGCCTATGGATCAGGAATGGACCTGCATAAAGCCGCCGATGATGCCCTGGACACTATCCGCCCCTACATAAAGTCACACGGAGGTAGCGTCGAGGTCCTGGGAGTTGATGAGGGTGTGGTGCGTCTCAAGATGTCCGGAAGCTGCTCAGGCTGCACCGCCTCAACGATAACGCTGCGGGAAGGCATCGAAAGTGCGCTTATCGAGCACATGCCGGGCTATGCCGGGATGGAGGTGGAGGAGGACGAAGGGGCGCCACACCCGCCCCCTGGCCCGACTCTCCTTCAGATCGGCAGTAAGGCCTCTGCACGGTAAAAGGAGGGTGAACGGATTGGCAGCAATTCTTTGGTGGTTCGGCATCGCAGT
>JAHWKV010000169.1 GCA_019347725.1 Actinomycetota bacterium | reverse complement strand
TCCGATCTGATCCGGGCACCGTGCAGCTGGTAGCCGAGCGCGCCCAAACCCTGGAGCGTCTGGAACTGTTGTGGGCGTTGACCGAGGCCGACTCACTGGCCACCGGCCCGTCGGCCTGGGGGAGCTGGAAGGCCGGGCTGGTGAGCGAGCTGGTTCGCCGAACCGCGGCGGTGATACGGGGGGGTGGCGCCGGCCACGTGAGCCTGGAGACGTTTCCTACCGCCGAGCAAAAACAGCGGCTGGCCGCGAAGGACTTTGGCATCGAGTCCGCCGGCGACCGGGTGACGGTTTACGCACAGGACCGGCCGGGCACCTTCAGCCGCACCGCCGGGGTCTTGTCGCTGCACGGCCTCGACGTCCTGTCCGCCCAG
Organism: Actinomycetota bacterium; assembly: GCA_019347725.1. Lineage (GTDB taxonomy): Bacteria > Actinomycetota > CADDZG01 > JAHWKV01 > JAHWKV01 > JAHWKV01. Next base: position 3,689 of record JAHWKV010000169.1, on the reverse strand, counting down.
GCCTACTCGAGCGACGACGGCGTCGCTCTGGCCGAGTTCCGGGTGTCCGACCGCCGGCGGGACCCGATCCCCTGGGAGAAAGTGACCCGGAATCTGCAGCTGGCGCTGGATGGCGTCCTGGCGCTGGAAGCCAGGGTGGCGCAACGCGCCCGCACCTACGGACGGAGCAAACCAATGCGCCGGGACCCCATTGCAATCTCGGTGCGCTTCGACAACGATGTCTCGGAAACCGCCACCGTCGTGGAGGTGCATGCCCCAAACGGCATCGGGATCCTGTACCGGATAACCCATGCCCTGGCCGACCTGGACCTGGACATCCGCTTCGCCAAAGTCCAGACCATGGGCGACGAGGTGGTCGACTCCTTCTACCTAAGAGGCCGCCAAGGCGGGAAGATCACCGACAGGTTTCACCTGGGCGAGATAGAAAAGGCGATCCTGCACCGCCTGGTGGAGTAAACGCCCTAGAAGAAGTGCGAGCCGCTCGCTATGTTGGTGATCAGGCCGGGAAGGACACCTAGTACTACCACCGCCACCGCCATGGCCGTTATCGCTCCCCTTAGCTTCAGGGTCAGCGAGACCTTGTCGGTGCGGTCCGAGCGGTCCATGAACATCGTCTTGGACACCGCCGCGTAGTAGAACAGCGCCAGCACGGTATTGAGCGCCAGCGCTACGCCGAGCCAGAGGCCTCCGCCTTCTATGACCGCTCTGAAGACCATAAATTTGGCCCAGAAACCGGCCAGGGGGATGATGCCGGCCAGCGACATCAAAAACACCGTCATGGCGACGGCTATAGCCGGCGATCTGGTGAACATCCCCGCGTAGTCACTGATCAGGTAGCTGCCGTCCCTGCGGCCGCCTACCACCGCCACCGCAAAGGCGCCGATCTCCATGAAGGCGTAGATCAACAGGTAGGTCACGGTGGCGAAGACCACGGTCTCGTTGAGATCGGCGTTGGTGGAGCTTGCCACGCCCAGGGGCAGCATTATGTAGCCGGCCTGCGCTATCGAGGAGTAGGCAAGAAGGCGCACCACGTGGGTCTGCTGCAGCGCCACGAGGTTGCCGAACGTCATAGTCACCACGCCCAGCAACCCGAACAGCGGCGCCCACAGCTCCGCCAGCCCGCCCAGTCCGATGAACATGATCTGCAGCAGGGCCACAAACCCGGCGGTCTTGGACAGCACGGAAAGAAAGGCCGCCACCGGAACCGGAGCCCCCTCGTACGTGTCGGGAACCCACCACTGGAACGGAAACGCCGAGATCTTAAAGCCGAACCCGACCACGACGAAGAAGATGCTCAGCAGCGCAATCTCGTTGGCCGCCTCGTTGGCCGCCAGCGCTTGGGCTATCTCCGTCAGGGCGGTTTGGCCGGTGATCCCGTACAGCAGCGACATGCCGAACAGCATCAGCGCCGACGACAGTACGCCGAACAGGAAGAACTTAAGCGATGCCTCGTTGGACCTGACATCGCCTTTTTGGATGCCCGCCAGCACGATGCTGGGCAAGGTGATCAGCTCCAGAGCCACGAAGATGGCGATCAGGTCCCGGCTGGAGGCTATGACCAGCATCCCCAGCAGGGAGCTGAGCATCATCGTGTAGTACTCGCCCCCGTGGATCCTCTCTTCCCGGATGTAGTCCTGGGAGATGAAAAACACCACGATCGCCGCCAGGCAAAACACCAGCTTGAACAACAAGGCGAAGGGGTCGACCACGAACATGCCGCCCAGCGTCGTGGCCTCGGTGCCCCATATGTAAAGCACCGCCCCCGCGGTCGCCCCTACTCCCAGCACCGATAGAGGCATGGCCACCCAGCGCTTCTCGCGCGGCAAGAACAGATCGATGACCAGCACCCCGCAAAGTGCCAGGGTCAGCAGGATCTCCGGTAAGAGCGCTACGGCATTTACATCCATTTGCCGCTTACCGGTCCGTAGTTGCTATCGATGCGTCGGCGTCGCCGCCGGGCAGCATCTCAACCAGTGCGGTGACCGAGCTGTCGGTAGCGTCCATGATCAGCCGGGGGTACAGGCCGAGCACGACCACCAGCGCCAGCAGCGGCACCCAGGCCAGGTACTCCAGCGGCTCCACGTCGGAGATCTTGCTCTTGTGCCACTTGGTCGACAGAGTTCCGAGATTCACCCGCTGCAGCATCCACAGGAAGTAGCCGGCGGTCAAAACCGTGCCGATACCGCCCACCACCATGAGGCTGCGGAAGAGCACGAGGGAAAGATCCGGATGCGGCTGATAAGAGGCCAGCAAGGCGATGACCTCGCCCCAGAACCCGGCCAGGCCCGGCAGGCCCAGCGACGCGATGGAGGCAAAGGCCAAAATGCCGGCCATGCGCGGCACCTTGACCGATAAGCCGCCGAGGTCGGCGATCATCCGGGTGTGGAAGCGCTCCTTGATGGACCCGGCCAGGAAGAACAGCATGCCGGTAATCACACCGTGGGCCACCATGCCGAAGATCGCCGCGTTGAAGCCCTCGGGAGTCATGGTGGCGATGCCGAGCATCACAAACCCCATGTGGCCGACCGAGCTGAACGCGATCAGCCGCTTGAGATCTGTCTGCGCCAAACAGTTGAGCGCACCGTAGACGATGGCGATAGCCGCCAGTATCCCGATGACCGGAGCGAAGGTCATGGCCGCATCGGGCAGGATCGGGATGGCGATGCGCAAGAAGCCGTAGGTGCCCATCTTCAACAGCACCGCCGCCAGCAGCACACTGCCGACCGTGGGCGCCTCGGTGTGGGCGTCGGGCAGCCAGGTGTGGAACGGCCACAGCGGCACCTTGATCGCAAACCCCAGAGCCAGCCCGCCGAAGATGAGGTGAGCCAGACCCACCGGCAGGTTGAGCACTCCGGCCTGCTGCAGCTCCAGCATGTCGAACGTGTTGGGCTCGGACTGGAAGTACAGGGCCAAGAAGCCCAGCAGCATGAACATGCTTCCGAACAGCGTGTACAGGAAGAACTTGATCGACGCATACTGCCGGCGTTCGGTCCCCCAAATACCGATCATGAAGTACATCGGCACCAGCACCAGCTCCCAGAAGACAAAGAACAGCACCAGGTCTAAGGCGATGAACGATCCGGTCATACCGGTCTCCAGCAACAGGACCAGGGACAAAAACGCCTTGGGGTTCACCGGCTCGGGAAGGTGCCAGTAGCAGTAGATGACGCACAGGAACGTGACCAGCAGGCTCAGCACCATCAGCGGCAGAGATATGCCGTCGATGCCCACGTGATAGTTAGCGTTGATCGCCGGGATCCACGACCGGGTCATCTCAAACTGCATTCCCGCCTCGCCGACCTCAAAGGCGCCGGCCACCATCAAACCGATCACCAGGGCGACGCCCGAGAAGGCCAGCGCCAGACCCCTGATGACGACGTCCATGGCCTTGGGTGTCAGCAGGATAGCCAGCGCGCCAACCACGGGCAGGAACACCGCCAGCGTAATTCCCCATTCATCCACCCAGTTCATAGTCCCTCCACCTCAATAAGCTCGACGTTCAAAACCTGATCATCAAAAAGACTCCGGCAAGCAGGGCGACGCTTACAAAAAGCACCGCAGCATAGCGCTGCATGTAGCCCGACTGCCAGAATTTGAGCTTGCTTCCCAGTAAACCGGCCGCTCGGCCGAGGCCGTTGACCGTACACTCGAACAAAGGCTTGTCGATGCCGAGGTATCCCGCGTAGCAG
>JAHWKV010000168.1 GCA_019347725.1 Actinomycetota bacterium | reverse complement strand
TGCGGTGAACACGAAATTGCCCAGCGAGTAGGCGATCACCGCCCCCCGGTACCGCACCACCGGCTGAACCACGTGCGGGTGGTGGCCCAGTACCACCGACGCTCCCGCGTCCACCAGGGCGTGAGCCAGCTCGACCTGGTAAGGCTCCGGGCTGGTCGACCCCTCTACGCCCCAGTGCACCGAAACGATCACCACCGCGCCGGAGGCCTTCGCCGCGGCGACCTCGCCCAGCAACCGCTGCCCCTGGTAAGCGCTGGCTACGCCGGCAGAGTCGGCAGTGGCCGCCCACCCGGCCGGCAGGACCCGGGACGCCGCTATGAAGGCAAAGCGCAAGCCACCCGCCTCCACGATCGCCGGTCGCCACGACTCGGACTCGTTGGCCCCGGCACCCACGGGCTGCATGCCGAACTGGCGGAGGTTGGCAACGGTGTCCAGCAAAGCCTCCGGGCCGTAGTCCAGCGAGTGGTTGTTGGCCAGCGACGCCACGTCGATCCCGGCAAGGCCCATGGGTCCAAGCGACGCCGGATCCGATCGAAATGTGAACTGCTTGGCCGCAGGGGATCCACGCACCGAGGCGGTGCTTTCGAAGTTGGCAAACGCTATGTCCGCGCTCTGCAGCAAAGGCGCCACCCGCTCCCACGGGTAACCGGCTCCCTGGCGCTGGATCACCTCCCCGAGCGTTCCCCCCATATTGACGTCGCCCACCGACGCGATCTCGATGACATCCGGCGGCAACTCGGCCGCATAACCCGCCAGCTGTTCGTCGGATGCAGCCGGGGCAGAACGTGGCACCGGAGGTGGAGGTGCGGGCGAGGGTGTCGAGCTCAGCACGGGCTCCGGCTGCGGTGCAGGGCTCGGCTCCACTGAGGTCTCAACAACCGGCGCGAGGACCAGATCCATCGACTCCGGTGAAGGCTCCGGCATAGACGCACCGCCGGGCGATACGCCATGAACCTGCGCGTAGACCATTGTCACGCCCGCCAGCAGGACTGCCGTCATAACCAGCCCCGCCAGCACCCTTTCGGCTCCCCGGTCGGGCATCAAAGCTCCCTCCCGTCTACTTCACTCGGCGGATTTCATCAAAGATCCTAGGGCCATTGGGCATCTCCCCGACGGATTGACAATCGTTCGTGGCCCACAAGCGCGGCGGCGTCGCCAAAGCGCGGTTAGGATAGTGCGGACAACAACTGCGGGCGTGGAGCAGTACGGTGAGCTCGCCACCCTGTCAAGGTGGAGGTCGCGGGATCGAAGCCCGTCGCCCGCGCAGCGTCAACCTTAAATGTGCCTAGACTGTTCGATGTCGTCTAGGCACATTTTTGGTTGTTGGTAACCGTCTCTCTCGTCCGGCGGGACTCACGTGGTGACGCGGTAACCGCCAGTCCGCCTCGAGGAAATCCGTGAGCGGGGCCCCCACCTTCATGGTGGCGGTGGCGCTGCTGATACTCCTCGGCGTCGTTGCCAGCAAGATCTCGTCCCACCTCGGCGTGCCTGCGCTGCTGCTCTTTTTGTTCCTCGGCATGTTGGCCGGAAGCGAAGGCATCGGCGGGGTCGATTTTACCGACTTGGGGCTCGCCCAGAACGTAGGTGTCATCGCACTCTCCTTCATCCTTTTCGCCGGAGGGTTCGACACTCAATGGCAGGAAGTGCGCTCGGTCCTGGGGCGGGGGATCCTACTTGCCATCCTGGGCGTGCTCATCACTGCGCTCATCGCCGGAGCGGTCGCCGCCTGGGTTCTCGACCTCTCGATGACGGCCGGGCTGCTGCTCGGGGCGATCATCTCTTCAACGGACGCCGCGGCCGTCTTCTCGGTCCTTCGCTCCCGCGGCATCGGGCTGAAGAAAAGGCTGCGCCCGCTGCTGGAGCTGGAGTCGGGCAGCAACGATCCTATGGCGGTCTTTTTGACGCTGGGATTCCTAAAGTTGCTGACGGAACCGGATGCCGGACCTGCGGATCTGATCCCAATCTTCTTCCTCCAGATGGCGGTCGGCGGTTTGCTCGGTTTTGCCCTGGCCCGCGGCGCCATCTTCGCGATCAATCGGGTGCGGCTGGAGTACGAAGGTCTGTACCCGGTCGCGATGATCGCACTGGTACTGCTGATCTACGGGTCCGCGTCGGCCCTCGGCGGCAGCGGGTTCCTGGCCGTCTACGTCGCCGGGTTGGTCATGGGCCATGGCCGGTTCCTGCACAAGAAAAGCCTGGTGCGGTTCGCCGATGGCCTCGCCTGGCTTATGCAGATCGCCATGTTCCTGGTCCTGGGGCTGCTTGTCTTTCCATCGGACGTCGTCACGGTAGCGGGCAGCGCCCTGCTGGTTTCCCTTGTCCTCATCTTCGTCGCCCGACCGCTGGCCACGGCCCTACTGCTTCTGCCGACCGGCTTCGGCGTCCGTGAGACGGCCATGGTGTCGTGGGTCGGGTTGCGCGGCGCCGTTCCCATCGTGCTTGCCACGTTCCCGTTTGCCGCGGGAATTCCGCAGGCCAACCTCATCTTCAACGTGGTCTTCTTCATCGTGATCACGTCGGTGCTCGTGCAGGGAACGACCATCTCCACCGTCGCGCGCTGGCTGCGTGTCGACGCACCACTGGTTCGGCGGCCTAGCTACATCCTCGATGCGGGGGGGACCGAAAACGAAACGGCCGATCTACACGAACTCGTAGTCGACGAAGAGTCGGCGGCAGTGGGGCGGGCGCTGGTGGACTTGCGTCTGCCGGAAAAGTTGATCGTTGTGCTGGTCCGGCGCGAAGGCAAGTTCATTGTGCCGAACGGATCCACCGTACTTCTGGCGGGAGATCATGTGTTGCTGCTGGCCGACGAAGCCACGCTGGCCGGCGCCCGGGCACTGATCACCGGTAGCCGGCAGTCTTGAGTGCATGCGGAACGTAACCCCTCAACGAAAGGAGTCCCCTACTCCTACAGGTAACCTTTCTCAATGTTGCGCTTTGGCCGCCCCTAGGCGATATCGGGAGCAGATCGTAGTATTGTCGAATAGCGGGTTGTGCTTCAGTAAAGGCACGCCCGCAGCGCCCATTAGGGCAACTTGAAGGCCAGATAGCTCAGTCGGTAGAGCACGCGGCTGAAAACCGCGGTGTCGCTGGTTCGATTCCGGCTCTGGCCACCGTAATTACATCCAGATACATTTACAACCAGAGGACCGGGGCGTCGGGACCCTCGGGCTCCTTGGCAACCACCTCGCCGATCAGGTGCGCTGCCCAGCCGGCCTTGCCGAGAAGCTCCAGCGCTCGATCCGCCTTGTGGGCCTCCACCACGGCCACCATGCCGATGCCCATGTTGAAGGTACGGTACATTTCCTGCTCCGGCACTCCCTCCGAGCTCAGCAGCCGGAAGATCCCGGGCCTCTCCCACGTCGAGCGGTCGATGACCGCCTGAAAGCCTGGCGGCATAACCCGCTCTACATTGCCGGCCAGCCCGCCGCCGGTTATGTGCGCAAAGCCGCGCGCCAGGGACTCGGTTTGAAGCTCGGCCACGGCATCCCAATAGATGGCGGTCGGCTTGAGCAGCTCCTCGCCCAGCGGGCAGTCGAGCTCAGCAGGCTGCTCGTCGAACTTGATCAGGCTGTCGCTGATCACCCGGCGTACCAGGGAGAAACCGTTGGAGTGCAGACCCGAGGACTCCAGACCGATCAGCACGTCGCCGGGAATGATCGAGGCGCCGGTAAGCACCTTGCCCTCGTCCACCGCGCCCACGCAAAAGCCCGACAGGTCGTAGTCGCTCTCAGCCATGTGCCCCGGATGCTCGGCGATCTCGCCGCCGAGCAAAGCACACCCCGCTCGGCGGCAGCCCTCGGCCACACCGGAGACTATCTGCTCGATTCGCTCGGGAATGACCCGGCCGGTGACTATGTAGTCGAGGAAGAACAGCGGCTCCGCGCCCTGCACCGCCACATCGTTGGCCGACATCGCCACCAGGTCGATCCCGATGGTGTGGTGCACCCCCAGCTGCTGCGCCAGCACCCGCGCCCGGCCGATCGTCTCCTCGCGGTACTCGCGCCCCGCCGGGATCTCCTCCCCCTCCGCCGTCGTGAGCCGGACAAACGGCCCGATGCTG
>JAHWKV010000167.1 GCA_019347725.1 Actinomycetota bacterium | reverse complement strand
GTTCGCGGATGACTACATGAAGGTTAACCGGCGTCGATCGCTTGGATTGAACAAGACGGCAAAACTGCTGGCTCAGGCGTTGATAGCGCTGGCGTTCGTCGCGCTCGCGCCTCAAACGCAGGCGGCGCGGGAGGTTTCTTTCGTGCGGCCACTGGGGGTCGGCCTTGGGGCGATCTTCGTGGTTTGGATCTTTGTAATCCTGGCGGCTACGGCGAACGGGACGAATCTGGCGGACGGTCTTGACGGGTTGTGCTGCGGCTCCGGGGCGATGGTCATGGGAGCCTACGTGATAATTGCCTTTTGGCAGGTGCGGCATCCGTGCTTTCCGGAAGTATCGGCCGGTTGTTACGATGCTCCGCACTCGCTGGACCTGGCTATGGTGGCTGCGGCTCTGCTCGGCGCCTCGGCGGGCTTTTTGTGGTGGAACGCCGCACCGGCGAAGATCTTCATGGGCGACACCGGATCTTTGGCGTTGGGCGGCGGCATGGCGGCGCTGGCTATCTTGACCAACACTCAGCTGCTGCTCATTGTGCTGGGCGGTCTTTTCGTCGTCGAGGTTTCTTCAGTCGTTCTGCAGGTGATCTCCTACCGCCTCTTCGGCCGGCGACTCTTTCTGATGGCCCCCATCCACCACCATTTCGAGCTCGCCGGCTGGCCGGAGTTCACGGTGATCGTAAGGTTTTGGGTCCTGGCGGCCCTTTCGATCGCTTTTGGCCTCGGCTTGTTCTATGCGGAGTTCATCGCCTCCGGCGGAGTTGGATAGAGGCGCCGGCTTACACCATGGCGGCGAACACGCGCGCGGGAGATCAGCGCAGGGTCCGGATCCGCACCTTGCCGTCGGTTCCGGCCAGGATGTGGCTTACATGCGCAAATATCCGTCTGGCAAGCGACCGGAGCGTCGAGAATGTCCGGGGGCCGCAACACGCATGGCTTCTATTTGATCGATCCACGAATGGAAAGGCGCGCAGTTTTTGAGCTCGGTTGCTACCGTACCGGAACGCAGCGCACGGGTAGGCAAGATATTGCAGCGTCCACAGCTACCGCTGCTGTTCACCGTCCTGGCGATGGTGGCTGTTGGGCTGTTGATGGTGCTCTCTGCATCATCGGTCCAGGCCTTTCGGGAGTCGGGCTCCTCCTTTTCGTATTTTTACCGGCAGTCCATCGGCGCGGCTCTCGGCCTGGTCGTAATGATTACGTTGGCAAGGGCCGACTATAGAAAGCTACGGCTGCTGGCCAGGCCGATGTTCACGGCGTGCATCATCATGCTGGTTCTTGTGATTGTTCCCTTCGTGGGAACCACCATGGGCGGGTCCAGTCGGTGGTTTGTGGTGGGGCCGTTAAACGTCCAGCCGTCCGAGATTGCCAAGCTGGCGATCATCATATTTGCGGCCTACGTGCTGGAATCCAAAGGAGTCAGGATCCGGGATGCCTCGCAGATGGCGGTACCCGTTCTTCCGGCAACCGCCATGATGTTGGGGCTGGTGATTGCTCAACCGGATTTGGGAACGGCGATCATCATCGGCGGAACTATGGTGGTGGTGCTGTTTCTGGCGGGAGCGCGCGTCACTCACGTCGGTGCACTGGCTGCGGGCGGCATGGTCGCAGCGGTGATGTTGGCGCTGGCGCGATCTTACCGACGGGAACGGGTGCTGTCTTTCTTGGATCCATGGGCCGATCCGCTGGACACGGGCTACCACGTCATCCAAGGTCAGATCGCGATTGGCAGCGGCGGGTTCTTTGGGGTGGGCCTGGGGGCCAGCCGGCAAAAGTGGTCTTATGTGCCGAACGCCCATACGGATTTCATTTACGCAATCATCGGCGAAGAGCTGGGACTTTCCGGCACCTTGTTCGTCCTCTTCCTGTTCTTGTTTCTGATGCTTCTGGGTGTGCGCATCGCGCGAGATGCCCCGGATCGGTTCGGCTTACTGATAGCAGGAGGTATTACAGGATGGATGGGCCTTCAGGCTCTTATCAACATGGCTGCGATATCCGGACTATTGCCGATCACCGGCGTCCCGCTGCCGTTGATTTCGTTTGGGGGCTCTTCTTTGGTTCTGACCATGGCCGCTATGGGTATTCTTCTGTCGATTGCGAGGCGAGGCAGGACTGCTCGCAAACCCTAAGGTACACCGTGAAGGTTAAGGGTGCGATTTGGAATCTGAGCTTAAGGTAGTGGTCGCCGGAGGCGGTACAACCGGCCATTTGTCCCCAGGGCTGGCGGTGGCGGATGAGTTGCGCCGGCGGCACGCAGAGGTGTGCTTTATCGGTTCAGGGCGAGGTCCCGAGGCGCGCATAGTGCCCGTGTACGGTTATCGGTTCTATCCGGTGCGGGTCATAGGCAGGGGCGCCGGGGTGTTGAGCTTCCGCAATGCTGCTGCGGTCGGCATGCTCGCAGCGGCGACGGCGCGTTGTACTGCACTGTTGACGCGGTTGAAGGCCGACGTGGTTCTCGGCACGGGAGGATATGTGAGCCTCCCCGCGGCATTGGCGGCGAAAGCATTACGAATTCCCCTGGTGCTGCATGAGCAAAATAGCGTTCCCGGACTGGCGAACCGGGTCGCTTACCGTTTCGCCGCACGAGTCGGCGTAAGCTTTCCGGGAACCGAGCAACGGCTGGGTCCCGCCGCGGTACTGGTCGGCAACCCGGTCCGCAGCGTTTTACACAAGTTCGATCGGGCCGCGCTGCGTTCCCGTGCCCTGGAAGCGTTCGATCTCTACCCGGGTAGGCCGACGGTGCTGGTATTCGGCGGCAGTCAGGGCGCCCGGAGCTTAAACAAGGTGATAATCGAGGCATATGATTTATGGAGGGACTCCGAGGTGCAGGTTGTTCACTTGTGTGGTTCCAGCAACGCTGCGGCTGTAGCAGGTGAGGTGGCCGCCAAGCAGCTTCCCGCTGACAGGATTGTGCACCGGGTAGTGGGCTATACGGACGCCATGGAACTGGCGTACGCGTGTAGCGATGTTGCTCTGTGCCGTTCGGGCGCCAGCACCGTGGCGGAGTTGGCGGCCGTTGGTCTTCCGGCCGTACTGGTGCCTCTGCCGATCTCGTTGGATGACGATCAGCGTAAGAATGCTGAGGCGGTAGTTGAGGTTGGCGGAGGGAGGTTGATTCGGGATGCAGAATTAGAACCTCAAGTTCTAGTTGAGACATTGCAAGGGCTTATCGCCGACTCCCAAGAGCTCAGCGTTATGTCGGAGTCGATCAAGTCACTGCACCGGCCGCATGCGGCGCGCGATATGGCCGACCTGGTCGAGGGCGTGGCTTCGCGATGAATCTAAACGTGGGATGGCAAAAGGTCCATATGGTCGGGGTCGGTGGTGCAGGGATGAGCGCGATAGCCCGAGTGCTTATGGAAGGCGGCATCGAGGTATCGGGCTCCGACGCCCGGGAGTCGGCCGCCTTTGGGGCGCTCCGGGAGCTAGGGATGACCGGGCACGTGGGCCACAGCGCGAGGCAGGCTGCCGGTGCCGATGTCGTGATCATGTCCTGCGCGGTGCCGGAGTCCAATCCGGAGATTCGGTTTGCTCATGACCACGGGATACCGGTTTTGCTGCGGGGCTGCGCCCTGGCACAGCTGGTGAAGGGAAAGCGGGTATTGGCGATAAGCGGCACTCACGGCAAAACCACTACGTCGGGGATGTTGGCGAACGTGCTGTGTACCGCCGGTCTGGATCCTACATTTTTGCTTGGCGCAGACGTATCGGGACTCGGCGCGGGGGGCCACCTGGGCGGGGGAGAGCTTGCCGTCGTAGAGGCCGATGAAGCTTATCGATCCTTCCTGTGGCTCGAGCCGTCGGTGGCTTTGGTGACCAACGTGGACCGCGACCATCTGGATCACTACGGAGGTATGGATGCCCTTAGGGAAGCCTTCTCGAGGTTCATGTCCAGAGCCGATGAGTCGGTAGTGGTTTGCGCCGAAAGCGAGGAAGCCATGTCGCTTGCTGTGCCCTACGATCCGGTTACCTACGGGTTCGGCGATGATGCGGCGGTCCGGGCGGAGCGGGCGGCGCCGGCGGGTCGCCCTCTCCTGCGGCCGGTGCTTCGCTCGGCGCGTCCGCGCCGGCGACTCGCG
>JAHWKV010000166.1 GCA_019347725.1 Actinomycetota bacterium | reverse complement strand
GCTCATATGGCAGAGGGTGTTCCGGAGGTGCGCGACGGCTCGGGCTTGGTTGACGAGTGTCTTGTCGCGGACGACCTGGCCGAAGTCGTTCTTCCAGTTGTGGTCAACGACACGAAGGAGCTGCGGGTAGGTCAACAGGGCGGACTTATCGCGGGCGCCCAAGGCCATCCACGCTTTCATCTCCTCAGTCTCCTCGAGTCGCTCCACGTCCTGCTGGGAGTACCGGCGACTGTTGCCCGTGGTGCGTTTGGGCTCGATAAGTCCCCGGCGCTCGTACATGCGCAGGGTCTGGGGATGCATACCGGAGAGGTCGGCAACCACGCTGATGACGTACACCCCTCTCTCTGTGGGTTTGGGCCCTCGTTCACTCACGACTGCTCCTATTAATTAGCCAATAAAACTCGGTAGTCACGGTGCACCTCACATCCGGAACAGGTGGTCGCGCGGCGACTCTGCGTTGAGCTCGTCCGCGAGCTTCTCGATCAACTCTTTGCTCTTCTTGCTCAACTTGGCCGGGACGGCCACCTGCACGGTCACCAGGAGGTCTCCGCCCGGACCGCCCTTGCCCCTGACCCGCAAGGTCTTGCCGGAAGACGTGCCGGCGGGGATCTTCACCGTCACGGGATCGCCGCTCAGTGTAGGAACCTCTATCTGGGCCCCCAGCGCAGCCTCGGCGAAGGTGACCGGTACCGTGATGGTCAGATTCTTGCCCTTGCGCCCGAAGACCTTGTGCGGGCGAACTTTGATCCTCACGAACAAGTCACCAGCCGGTCCCCCGTTCATGCCGGGGGTTCCCTTGCCGGCCAGCCGGATGCGGGAGCCGTCCTGCACTCCCGCGGGTATGCGGGCCTTTACATTGCGGGGCGGACCTCCGCCCGGATCGGACAGCTGCACGTCGACCATGGTGCCGTTCACGGCATCCTCGAAGAACAGCGCGGCCTCGGTCTCCAGATCGGTTCCCTGAGAAGGCGCAGCTCGAAAACCGCTCGCACCGCCGGGGCCTCCTCCGCCGAAAAAGCCCGAGAACAAATCCTCGAACCCACCGCCGGAGAACATGTCTCCCAGATCCTCGACGCGCACTCGCTGGGCGCCCCCGCCGCCGAAGCCGCCGGCGCCCCCGAAGCCCGGCCCGCCGGGTCCCGCCTGGCGAAAGCCGCCGGCGGCCACCATCTGACGGATGCGGTCGTACTCGGCGCGCTGTTTGTCGTCGGAGAGCACCCTGTAGGCCTCGGAGATCTCCTTGAACTTGTCCTCGGCCTTGCTGTCGCCCGGGTTGTTGTCGGGGTGGTGCTTTTGGGCGAGCTTGCGATAAGCCTTTTTAACGTCCGCGCTGGAAGCCTTGCTGTTCAGGCCCAGCACCGCGTAATAGTCCTTGTCTATCCATTCCTTCTGGCTCATCGCACTCTCGTCTCACTCACACCCGGAACCGCTCACGCGCCGGATGCCTCCGTCGCCTGAGCGTTCTGGGTAACCTTCACCAGCGCCGGCCTCAGCACGGCGCCCTTGAACATGTAGCCATCCCTCAACGTCTCTTCCACAGCCACTACGCCGGAGCCGTCTCCCTCCGACTCCTCCACCGCTTCGTGCATGTTGGGGTCGAACAGTTGCCCTCGGGCGCTTACCGGCTCCAAGCCGATATCCTCCAGCGCACTCTGCAAGTCCCTATAGACCATCTGGACACCCTTGAACATGGAGTCGAAGTCGCGGCTTCCCTCAGCCGAGCCGACCGCCAGCTGAAAGTTGTCCAGCACTCCCAGCAACCGCCCGACGATCTCACCGGCCACGTACTGTCTAAGCTCGCCCGGCTCCTTGGCGGTGCGGCGGCGGAAGTTGTCGAACTCCGCCTTTAACCGCTGCAGATCCTGTAGGTAGGCCTCAGCTTTGGCCTCGGCCTCCCTCAGCGCTGCAGAGGGCTCTTCACCAGCGTCCTGCGGAGAAGGGGCCGCCGAGGCCTCGGCGGCCTCCTCGGCTTCCGAAGTCTCGTAGAGCTTCCTGCGGTCGCGAATCGGAATCTTCCCCCTTTTCTCCTCTTGCTCCTCACCAAAGGGGCCCAACGGAGGCAGCTCTTGGTTGCCGTGCCCCACTTAGGACTTCCCTTCTTCGTCTTCGTCGACAATCTCTGCATCCACCACATCGTCGTCGGAGGACTCGCCGGACTCGCCGGACTCCTCCGAGCCGGCCGCAGCCGCGGACTCCTGCTGGTTGGCCGCGTAGATCTGCTCCGCCAACTTGTGTGAAGCCTCGGTCAGCTTGTCCGTGGCCGACTTGATCTCATCCAGGTCCTCGCCGGCCAGAGCCTTCTTGAGGTCCTCGAGAGCAGACTCGATGGCGTTCTTGTCGTCATCGGAGAGCTTGTCGCCGTGCTCCTTGAGGCTCTTTTCGGTCTGGTAGACGAGGTTGTCGCCCAAATTGCGGGCCTCGGCCAGCTCACGCCGGGCCTGGTCCTCGTTGGCGAACTGCTCGGCCTCCTTCATCATCTTCTCGATCTCGTCCTTGGGAAGCGCCGAGCCCCCGGTGATGGTCATGGCCTGCTCCTTGCCGGTACCCAGGTCCTTCGCCGAGACGTGGACGATGCCGTTGGCGTCGATGTCGAAGCTGACCTCGATCTGCGGCATGCCCCGCGGCGCCGGCGGGATACCGACCAGGTCGAACTGACCCAGCGACCTAACCCCGGGTGAGTTGACCATCTGGCCTTCACCCTGCACGACGTTGACCGTCACCGAAGGCTGGTTGTCCTCCGCCGTGGAGAAAGTTTCGCTCTTGCGCGTGGGGATCGTCGTGTTGCGGTCGATCATCTTGGTGAAGATGCCGCCGCGGGTCTCGATGCCCATGGTCAGCGGCGTCACGTCCAGCAGCAGGACGTCCTTTACCTCACCGCGCAGCACGCCGGCCTGCAGAGCCGCACCGATGGCGACCACCTCGTCCGGGTTGACGCCCTTGTGTGGCTCCTTGCCTCCCGCCAATGACTTGACCAGCTCTTGGATCATCGGCATCCGGGTGGAGCCTCCGACCATGACGATGTGGTCGATCTTGCTGACGGGCTTGCCCCAGTCCTTCACGGCCCGGTTGAACGGACCCTTGACCCGCTCGATCAGGTCTTCGCTCATCTGCTCGAACTGGGCACGCTTGAGCGTGGACTCGAGGTGAATTGGTCCGGAGTCGGTAGCAGTCAAGAAGGGCAGGTTGATGCTGGTCTGCGTCGCCTGCGACAGTTCGATCTTGGCCTTCTCGGCAGCCTCCTGCATACGCTGTAGGGCCATTCGATCCTTGGACAGGTCTACCCCGTGGTTGTTCTTGACCTCCTTGAGAAGGAAGTCGACGACCTTCTGGTCCCAGTCGTCGCCACCCAGCTGTGAGTCACCATTGGTTGCCTTGACGTCGAAGACGCCCTCAGCGATCTCCAGGATCGACACGTCAAAGGTTCCACCACCGAGGTCGAAGACCAGGATGGTCTGCTCGTCTTCCTTGTCCAGGCCGTACGCCAGCGAAGCCGATGTGGGCTCGGCGACCAGCCGCAGAACCTCCAGGCCCGCGATCTCGCCGGATTCCTTGGTGGCCTGTCGCTGGGCGTCGCCGAAGTAAGCCGGTACGGTCACCACAGCCTGGTTGACCTTGTCGCCCAGGTAGGCCTCCGCGTCGCGCTTTAGCTTCATCAGTATCTGAGCGGAGATCTCCTGCGGGGTCCACTTCTTGGAGTCGATGTCGATCTTCCAGTTGGTGCCCATCTCGCGCTTTACCGAACGCACGGTGCGGTCGGGGTTGGTGATCGCCTGGCGCTTGGCCACCTCGCCAACGAGGATTTCGCCGGACTTGGAGAAGGCGACCACCGACGGAGTGGTTCTCTGCCCCTCCGCGTTGGGGATGACCACCGACTCGCCGCCCTCGAGCACGCTGACCACCGAGTTTGTAGTCCCTAAATCGATTCCTACTGCTTTGGGCATGTACTACGTCCTTTCCCGTTCAAAACCTTGCCCGTTCAAAACCTTGCTTTGCGTACTACAACTTCTCAACAGTCGTATCTATTCCAAAAGTTTAGCTCCTATCGATAGTAAAAGTTGAGTATCGCTATGTCAACTT
>JAHWKV010000165.1 GCA_019347725.1 Actinomycetota bacterium | reverse complement strand
GTGATTCCGGCCGGCCCTACGCGGGGCATCGACGCAGCTATAGTGGGGTCGCTCTCGGCGTGCTATCCGTTGTACTTAATGGGGGCAGATGATCCGTGGATTATGGGGACCGCTCAGGTGATCCGGGATAAATTCTGCCTCGACGAGGCTTTCTTTCAGGAGATCTCCCATACGGGGTTGGGCACCTACTTGACCTTGCAACTGGCCTTTGTGGAGTTGGAATCCGCCGATCCACGCGCCTGGCAGAGACTACGATGGCTACTGGATCACGCTACCCAAACCTTCACCTGGCCCGAGGCCATCCACCCCCGCCTAGGTGGGGGGTGTATGGGAGACGGACACCACGGGTGGGCGGCCGCCGACTTCTTGTCCTTCGTGCGAAACGTCCTAATAAGGGAGTCTGCCGACCAGGAGCTTGCCCTATTGACGCTGCTCCCCGAGGAGTGGAAGGGCAAACCCATACGGGTCCAAGACGCTCTCACCCACTTTGGCAAGGTGAGCTTCCAGGTGACCTGGGACGGCTCCACGGCCGTGCTGGAGTGGGAGAAGTCATCCGACATCCCAGCCATAACCGCGCCTTCCCTGTCTGCGAGCTGGAAGTCTTGGGACAAGCAGGGTACGGCGGCCTTCGACGTGGGATAAGTCTCTGGCCGGAGGATTAAGATCCGGCGCGCGCAGCGGCCCTTCTGCGGCTTCTGCGGCGCACCTGATAACTCAAATACTCCCTTGCCGCGGTAACCAACATGGCGTTCTTCAGGATGAAGCCGGCGACCGGGTTGCGGTACTTCTTCTCCTTGGTCAAATGCCAAAGACCCGGACACACAAAAGCAACCCGCTTACATCCGAGTTCACCGCATCTTGAATTAAGCGCGGCCTCGATCTTGTAGCCATGCGCGTCTTCATCGTGTAAAGAATCAAAAAGATGCCTGCGCACGGCACGTTCACCGGTCAAAATCGGGAGAAATTTGAGAAAGATTGGGTTAAAGAAAGGGCCCCGATCAAACAACCCGCAACTCATGTCCGCCCCCTGCTCGACCGCTCGAACCAGCCGGTCCAGGTGCTCTTCCTGCAGTCCGATGAGGTCGCCATCTAGAAACAGCAGCACATCCGCCTCGGTCTGCGCAGCGCCGGCAGACATGGCCTCCCCCTTGCCTGCAATTGCGGCCGAGACAACTCGTGCTCCCGCCTCGGCCGCAACCGCTGCAGTCTCGTCGGTGGAGACGCTGTCAACGACAATCACGTCGTCGATACAACTGCAACTCAAGGCGAGTTGGACTACTTCTTCTATAGTCCGAACCTCGTTATAGGCAGGGATGATGGCGGCCACCTTCATAGGTACAAAGGCCGCAGCACTCGACAGAGACCTACGGCGCCCAAACCGCGCAACGCCGGGTAAGTGCGGGCGGTTCCACCTGTCTTACCCATATATAAGCTGTACCCACTCCCGACCGACCTATCCCCGACAGCTAAGACGAGTAGCCGCCGTCCTAGTTTTCAGCTTCCGCCGTCACTCCGCCGGTTTGAAGGCGGTGCTGTGAAAATAGGCTGCCGCTTCCACCTCAGCAAAGCCGGGGACTTGCGGCTCAGGGGGATCCGCCCCGGCCAGCACCTGCAACACCGAGCGGACTCCGAAGGAAAGCGATTGCCAGTGATATCCGCCCTCGAGCACCATGGCCAAGCGTCCGTCGCAGTGACGGTCGGCTATGTCCTGGACGATTCCCGTCAAAACCCCGAAGCCCTCTTCGCTCATATTCAACGTCAGATCCAGCCGAT
Source organism: Actinomycetota bacterium (assembly GCA_019347725.1). GTDB lineage: Bacteria > Actinomycetota > CADDZG01 > JAHWKV01 > JAHWKV01 > JAHWKV01. Next base: position 2,306 of record JAHWKV010000165.1, on the reverse strand, counting down.
GCGGGTCGAAACCCGCCGACACCAAAACCAGGTCGGGTCGAAAATCGTCAGCTGCCGGGACGAGAACCTCCCGAAACGCCTTGGCCATCGCCGGGTCGCCGGATCCTCCGGGAACGGGAACGTTGACAGTTAATCCCTCACCCAACCCCGCACCCACTTCCTCGATCAGGCCCGAACCGGGATAGAAAGGCGCCGACCGGTGGGTATCGAAAAACATCACGTCCGGCTCCGCCCAAAAGATGTCCTGCGTACCGTTGCCGTGGTGGGCGTCCCAGTCCACGATCAACACACGCTTGCAGCCGAGCTTGGCCTGGGCGTGGGCCGCCGCTACGGCCACATTGTTAAACAGACAAAATCCCCGCGCTCTAACCGGCTCGGCGTGATGGCCCGGCGGGCGGACCAACGCGAAGGCGCTCCCCGTGCGACCCTCGCAGACCGCTTCAGCCGCCGCTATCGCCGACCCGGCAGCAACCTCGGCGGCCTCAACACTTCCCGGGGACACCGAAGTGGTGTCGACGTCCAGCCAGGCGCTCTTCCCGCGCAGTTCCAATATGGATTCCACGTAGAGGCTGGTGTGCACCCGGGCAAGCTGCTCGGGGGTGGCAGCAACGCCGGGTTCGAACTTGACCCCGGGAACGGGCTCTCGCTCGAGCAGCTCCATTACCGCGGTCAACCTGCCGGCGATCTCCGGATAAGCCCACTTTACGGTCAGATTGCCGATCATGTCCTTGATCCGGCGATCCAGGCGGCCGGGAAGGAAGTCATTGTTGACGTCCGGACAATGCGCGAGCATCCGCTCGTCGTAAAAGACGGTGACGTCGCGTTCTCCCATAGTGCCCATCTATCTCATCCTACCCGGCCTTACGGACGACTTTGTGCTGATCTTAAGACTCAACCCGGCTCGCCTACAGACCCTCGTGCCCCATTTTGTGCATCACTTCATCAAAGGCTTCATGGGGCTGGGCACCTGAGACGACGAGCTCATCGTCGATCAACCAGGCCGGCACTCCCCCGACGCCGAGATCCAAAGCTGCCTGAGTCGTAAGACCGATCCGTTCCTCGTATCGACCGTCGTCGAATGCCTCCCGGACCTCAGCGGCATCCAGACCGACCTCTGCGGCGAGCTTTTTCAGGACGGCCGGATCGCCAATGTCGAGCTGCTGGGACCAGTAAGCCTCGAACAAGCGCTCATGCATCTGCGCAAAGCGGCCATCGTCCCGAGCGAACTCCCCCAACTCGAGCGAGTGCTTGGAATTGGGTATGACATCGGGCGGATCGTAGGTGAAACCGGCATCTTCGATCATCTGCTTTACCCGGTCGGAAAAGCCTTCGCCGTAGCGCTCTTCGAGCCTTCGGCGGGCGATTCCTTCGGGTGGATATTCGGGATGCAGGTCAAACGGAACCCACTCAATTTGGGCGCCGTACCGGCGCTCCAGCCACGCGGCTCTCTCTAGAGCCACGTAGCAAAACGGTCATATGTAGTCCGCCCAGACCAGCACTACAGGTTGTGTCATCAAAATCCAAGATAATCGATTCACGCCGCTATTCTCTACGGACGGGCCTCGAGCACCAGGTTGAATGGAGTCTCTGCAGCAACCCGAACGTTGGTCAGCCCGCCTTCTCCCAGAACCTCGCTAAGACGCTTTGCTCCCGCCTGTGCTCCCAACGGGTTCTGCTCGCCCTGTTGGAGAGCGCAGGGTACGCAGACCATGGTTGAACCCGCGTAGTAGGCGCGCCCAACTGGTGTCATATTGTCCTGAAGCCCATTACCGGCCAGGGGCTCAATCAGCATGCAGACACCACCGGGAGCCAGCGCAGACCTAACATGTTCAGCGAAGCCCCTTGGATCGCCCATGTCGTGAAAAGCGTCGAATAGCGTAATGAGATCGTAGGTACCGCCGAACGTGGTGGAGGTAGTCTCTTGGAACTCGACCTGGTCGGCCAACCCCTCCTCGGCCGCGAGCTGGCGCCCGCTCCATCGACTCTTTGTGAAAATCAAAGCCGATCACCGTCGATGCCGGGTAGTTCCTGGCCATCAACCGGGTCGAGGCGCCGTGGCCACAGCCGACGTCGGCGACCCTCGCTCCGCGCGCGAGCTTGGGCTCTACGCCCTGTAGCGCGGGAATCCACTTGCGGACGAGAGAACCCCGGTAGGTGGGGCGAAAGAACTTCTCGGTCCCGTGGAAGAGATCCGGGTCGTGCTCGTGCCAGCCGAACCCCTCTCCGGCGCGAAAGCGCTCGGTCAGCTCCTCCTCGTCGCGGGCGAGAGAGGCGAGTGACTGAAAGCCCCCGAGCATGTAGACGGT
>JAHWKV010000164.1 GCA_019347725.1 Actinomycetota bacterium | reverse complement strand
CGCCGCCGACGCCACCGCCGGAGCCGCCGTCGCCGCCAACGCCGTCGCCGCCGTCGCCGCCGTCGCCGGAACCGCCTTCAGCCTCGCCGGACTCGCCGCCGTCGCCGCCGTCGCCTGCAGCGCCGGACTCGCCACCGTCGCCGCCTGCGCCGCTCTCGCCGCCTTCGCCGCCTTCTTCGGCTTCAAGGCTGATCTCGATCTCTTCATCATGGTCTCCGCCGTGCATCGCGGCCGCGGTCGGGATCATGAGTGCGGCCACCATGGCCAGCATCATGAAAGCCCCAAAGAGTTTCTTGAGATTCATCGTTACCTCCTATTTTGCCAGACTCAACTTCGTGGGCATTGCCGCCACGAAAGAGAATGCGCTTCCTGAAATTCGAGGTTGTGCCTACAACTTGGTCAAGCTATGGCTGCTTGATGTTCGGGATACTACTTGATTGCGTCGTCGATTCCACCCCGAAAAACAATCCAAAAAACTTCTACTAAAAGCTACTGTGGACCGGGTGGCCGCTTTTGGCCATCCGACCGCTGAATACTACTTCGCCGTAGCGGGAGGATTCAAGCTATTGACACCCGCAATCTTGCGGTCTCGGAAAACGGGAAAAACGCCGGGAGCGGCCCGTTGCGTTTGCTCTGTGTATACGAGAGAGCGAGGCAGCGGTAGGTACACTTGATGTAGTCGATAATCCATGGTTAGGAGCAGCTAAGTGCCGGAGAAGTACGCCAGGCGTGAGGACGTGGCCTTATCTCTCGAGTGGCTGGAGGACGTTTCCACCACGCCCACCGTCGAGCTAAGAAAGCGCCGGGACGATTGCCGGGATCTGGAAACCGAGTTTTCTTATGCGCGCCGGCTCTTGCAGGGCAAGATCGACATCCTTACCAACGAGCTCAAGAGCCGTTCGGAAGGGGGCGAGGCGGACACCGAGGATCTGGTCCGCCGGTTGCCTTCGATCCTGGCCGGAGAGTCCCCTGGAGGTGGCGGTCCTAAGCGTTTGCTGAAACAGGAGCTACCGGCCAACGCAGGCAAGTACCGCCGCCGCAGGGAGCGGCTGGCCGCCGAGATACCCCATGTGGCCTCGGCCTCCGTGCAGGAGCTGACCCGGATGCTCGAGGAGCTCGTCGAAGAGGAGCGCCGCGTCTCCCAGGACCGGCGCAAGGCCCAGCAGATCGTAGACACCGTAAATGCCGAGCTCGTCCGCCGCTACCGCGACGGTGAGGAGGACCCCTCGGCGTTGCTGTCCCCATAACCGTGGCCAATTCGGACCCGCAGACAGCCGGCGCTCCCGACGAGGTGGACTACCGCGAGGAGTTGGAGCGGACCCGCAATCAGTTGCTCGTGTTTGCCCGGGACATGAGCACCGTTTACCAGCGCAAGAGGGAGCACGAGAAGGAGCTCTCCGCCTTACTCGAGGAGTTGCGGACCGATTATCTGTCCATCGTCGAGACCCTGGCCATGGTGGTGGAAGCCAAAGATCAATACACGCATTCGCATCTGCAGCGGTGTAGGGAGTACGGGATTGCGCTGGCCAACCGTATCGACCCGGAAATGGTCACGCCCGAGCTCCAGTACGGTTTTTTGCTGCATGACGTAGGCAAGATCGGCATCCCAGAGGCGATTTTGACCAAGGCCGGCCCGCTGGACGAGGAGGAGATGAAGATCATGCGGACCCATCCTGAGATCGGGGTTCAGCTGGTGGCGCCCATGCACCGGGTACTCGGTGACGTGTCCGTCGAGGTCATCCGACACCACCACGAGCGGTATGACGGCGGCGGCTACCCCGACGGCAAGGAGGGCGGTGATATCCCTCTGTCCGCACGGGTCTTCAGCGTGGTGGACGCATTTGACGCAATGACGACCGACCGCCCCTACCGGGCGTCAGTCGGTCTAGAGGCTGCGCTTGAGCAGCTGCGCGCCGGTGCGGGCGCTCAGTTCGACCCGCACGTGGTCGCCGAGTTCGAGGCCCTCATCCAGCAAGGGGTAGAGCTCTGAGGATCGTCGAGCAGCGTATACCCGAGGTGTTCGACTCGGCGCTTTGGCGCGAAATTCTTGACGCCGACTCCAACCGCCATGTGTTTGCACCCCCGGAGTGGAACCGCCTGGGGGGGGAAGCTTGTGCGCAGGGGCGGCAGGATACCCTTGCGATCACCTTCGAGGACTCCGGTCCGGTGGGATTGGCCTCTTTCACCATCGACCTAACTCCGCAGGGACGCAGACTCCGGTTCTTGGGCGGGGACGACCTTACCGACTACCTGGGACCCTTGATTGCAGGAGAGTCCTACCGCAGGCAGGTGGCCGAAGCGCTGCTGGAGTATCTCACCCGGGATTTCGACGGCTGGGACTACCTGGACGCCAAAAACCTTCCCGTACCGTTTCAATTCTCCGAGTGGCTTGTGGAGGCGGCCGATCGCAAGGGTCTGTCGTTCGATCTGGAGCTCCACGAGCTGACCGCGGTGATGTCGCTTGGAGACTCCTGGGAAGACTACCGGCAGAGCCTTGCGTCCAAGAAGAGACACGAGCTGGCCCGCAAGCTGCGCCGCTTCGAGCGGGAAGCCCCGGGCGCGTTCCTTAGAACCGCCGATGCCGAGTCGCTGGAGGCGGACATAACGGCGTTCGTAGACTTTCACCGGGCCTCCGCCGGCGAGAAGGGCGAGTTTATGGATCCGCGGCGGGCTGCCTTCTTTACCGATGCGGCGCGGCAAATGCACGCGAGCAAGATGCTCTCGCTGGACTTTTTGGAGCTCGACGGACGGATTTTGGCCGCGACGTTCAGCTTTCGCTACGACGGAGTCTTCTACCTGTACAACTCGGCGTTCGACTTGAACCTAAAGTCCATATCGCCCGGCCTGGCGATCGTTGCGAAGTTGATCGAAAGATCCATGGAGGAAGGCTTGCGCCGGTTTGACTTCTTGCGAGGTCGGGAGCGGTACAAGTACGACCTGGGCGCCGAACCCCTTCCCCTGCACTCGATGCTCATCCGCAGGTAGCTCGCCTCCGCTTCGGGCCGTCGCGTAATAGGCGCAGCGTTCCGATACCATTTGGTTATGCCCACCATCTTGCCTGCCCGTACCAACCGGGTGCCGTTCCTTGGCGGTTAGGAACCTACCGAGCCCGGGCTCGGCGCCCCACCACGCGGTCAGGCGGGTGGCGATGCTCGTCGTCCACTCCAACCCTCTGGCCGAGCCGGGGGAGGGCGACGCCGGCGGCATGACCGTCTACGTCAGGCAGATGGCCCGCAGCCTCGCTCAACGGGGCATCGACGTCGATATCTTTACCCGGCGCGATTCCGACGCCTCGCCGGGGGATGTCCTGCTTCGCCCGGGCGTAAGGGTTCTGCAGATCCCGGCGGGGGAGCCGGGCATAGGCAAGGAGCGGTTGCCGGCCCACCTACCGGAGTTCACCGCTAATCTGCTTGAAAAGGTGCGCCAGATGGGCGTGGAGTACGACGTGGTGCACAGCCATTACTGGCTGTCGGGCAAGGTGGCCGCCAAGGTGAGCAAGCACTGGTCGGTTCCGTTCGTCCATACCTTTCACACTTTGGGCCGGGAGAAAAATCGCTCCAAAAGGCCGGGGGACCGGCTGGAGCCCGAGGGCCGGCTTGCCGGGGAAACGCGGGTCATTGCCGATGCCTGCGCGATCGTGGCCTCCACACCCGAAGAGCGCCGGTCTCTTGTCGAGCTTTACTCAGCTCACCCCGAGCGCATCCATCTGATCCCCCCGGGAGTCGATCACAGCGTCTTTAAGCCGGGAGACAGGGAGGTCGCCAAGCAGCAGCTCGGGCTCGCCGGCAAGAAGGTGATGCTGTTCGTGGGCAGGCTGCAGCCGCTGAAGGCCGCCGACATTGCGGTCCAGGCGCTTTGGCACCTGGTCGACTGGGGGCGGTTGAGCCTCGATGAGGTGCGGGTGGTCATTGTCGGTGGTGCAAGCGGGCAGTCGGGCCGCGGGGAGCTCGAGCGCCTGAAGCAGCGGGTGCACGAGCTGGGCCTGCAGGACGCAGTGCGATTCGTGCCGGCGCAGCCGCACGAGACCTTGCCCACCTACTATCAGGCGGCAGATGTCTGCCTGGTGCCCTCTTACACCGAG
>JAHWKV010000163.1 GCA_019347725.1 Actinomycetota bacterium | reverse complement strand
CTGGTGCAGGGATTGCCGATCACGTCCTGGCCGGAGCGCGCTCCTAAGATATACGCCGGATCTTTGGCCGGCTCAGGCGCCGGAGGGCTGCTGGCTTTGGTGGTGTTGAACCATTTCAGTGCCCCGCGAGCACTGGCGACCACCGCAGCGGTGGCGGCCCTGGCGCCACTGGTGCTGATCGGGATTGCCGGCAAGAGCCCTTTTGCCTACAGGGGCTCGGCGAGTGTGCTGGCGGCCACCGCCATTGTGATCGGCGGCCTGTCGTGGATCGGTCTGGCGCCCCCCGGTTGGATGACGGTGCAGATGTCTCAGTACAAGCCGCTTCCCCAACTGCTGAACTACCCGGGAGCGGAAGTTACTACATCGGCATCTAATGCCCAGTCGCGGATCGATGTGGTGGAGGGCTCGACCGTACACTCGGCCCCGGGCTTGAGTCTAAGTTTCCAGGGCACCGTGCCGCGTCAGTCGGCGATGGTCATCGACGGCGAGATAGTGATCCCTGTGATCGACACCGATGAGCTGGGTTCGAACTTCTTCGAGGCGTTGCCGACCAGTCTTGCCTACCGGCTTCGTCCGGACTCTGCATCCCTGGTGCTGCAGGCGGGGGCTGGGTTGGAGGTGGCCGCCGCCCTGCAGGGAAACGTCAGCTCGGTCACGGCCGTGGAGGACAACGCGCTGGTGGCCGAGCTTGTTGACGATGAGCTTCGTGAAGCTGCGGGGGACGTCTACGCCGATCCCCGGGCCGAGCTGGTTCAGGCCGATCCCCGCGTTTATCTACACGGCATTGAGGACCGCTTCGACATAGTTTCAATCGCCTTGTCGCAGAATCGCAGGACCGTCACCGCCGGCGCATTCTCCCTGTCTGAAAACTACGCTATGACCGACCGAGCCTTCAGCACCTACCTGCAGGCTCTCAGGCCGGAAGGCTTGCTGGTTGTGCACCGGTGGCTCCAGTTGCCGCCCACGGAGGAGGTCCGAACCGGGGCGTTGGTCGCCGAGGCGCTCCAGGAGCGAGGCCGGGACCCTGCTCGGCACATGGTGGCTGTGCGGACCTTCTCCACGATGTTGATCATGGCCAAGCTGGAGCCCTTTTCCGGTGCTGAGATCGCTGAGGTGAGGCAGTTTGCTGAGGACCGGCAATTTGACCTGGTGCATTATCCCGGGATCGATGCGTCGGAGGCGAACCGATTCAATGTGCTTCGCAACGACCGCTATTTTGATTCCTTCCAGCGTCTGATCGACGACCCCGAAGGGCTCTACCGGCAGTACGAATTCGATGTCAGCGCTCCAACCGATGACCGGCCATTCTTCTTCCATTTCTTCAAGTGGGAGCAGATTCCCACGGTGATCAGTCTGCTCGGAACGACCTGGCAGCCCTTCGGGGGAAGCGGGTATCTGCTGGTGCTCGGGTTGCTGGGGGTGATCACCGCGCTTTCCGCAGCGCTGATCTTGCTGCCTGCGGTGGTAATTCGGCGCAAGGAACGCAGAACCGATAACGCAGACAAGGCTCCTGTCCGGCCTGGAGTGTATTTTGCGATGCTCGGGGCCGGCTTTTTGCTGGTCGAGGTTGCCCTGGTAGGCCGGCTGATGCTGGTCCTGGACCATTCGGCGCTGGCCTTTGCCTTGGTGTTGTTCTCCCTATTGGTGTTTTCGGGGTTGGGCAGTGCCCTCGCTTTCAGGGTCAGCTGGCGAGGGGCGTTGGCGGCCTTGGCGGTGCTCATATTGCTATACGCCGGGGCGCTTTCGCCGGTGCTTCAGCATCTGCTGGGCTACGGCTTGGCGGTGCGTATCGCCGCCAGCGGTGCAATCCTTGCGCCGCTGGGGTTTTTGATGGGAATCGCTTTTCCTCGGGGGCTCGGCTGGCTGGCCAACGTCCGTCCCAGCTGGGTGCCTATGGCCTGGGGAGTAAACGGCTTCACCTCGGTCATAGGCGCGGTTTTGGCGGCGTTGGCGTCGCTGTCCTGGGGTTTCTCGGCTGTGCTCGCAGTCGGCGCGGCGGCTTATCTGGTGGCCTTGGCAGTCATTTGGTCTCCGGCGGGTTCCATGCGTGGCCGGCCGGCGGTCACTCCTCGCGGATAAGCGGTACGAAGATGACGTCGGTAATGTTCTCGGAGCGGATCTCGCCGTCGGTTTTGGTTACCCGCCAAAGCGTCTGATAGCTCCCGGCAGGACCCACCGGCAGCACTAGGTTGCCGCCCTCGGCCAGCTGCTGAACCAGGGGCTGCGGTATGTGGTCGGGGGCCGCGGTGACCACGATCCCATCGAACGGGGCGTGCTCGGGCCACCCGAAGTACCCGTCGCCCTGCTTGACCTCCACCGGGTAGTCCAGGCTCTCCAGCACTTGCTCGGCTTGTTCCGCCAGCTCGGGGATGATCTCTATCGACCACACCTGGTCGGTCATTTCCGCAAGCACCGCCGCCTGGTAGCCGGAGCCGGTTCCGACCTCCAGGACCTTGTCGCCTTCCTGCAGGTCGAGGAGCTCGGTCATCAGCGCTACTACGTAAGGCTGGGAGATGGTCTGTCCGAATCCGATCGGCAGCGCCCGGTTCACGTAAGCCCGGTCGAGTTGATCCTCCGAGACGAATCGGTGGCGTGGGGCCTGTCGCATCGCTTCGAGTACCCGTTGATCCTCGATGCCCAGCCAGGGAAGCCGCCTATCGACCAGCTCTTGCCGGGATTCGCGAAGCTCTTCCTGCATCGCGGGTTCAATTGATGCTGTAGCGAGCGGACTTTGCCGGACTCCACCGCACGCGGCGGCTACAAGGGTTACCAGTACAAGTAACGTGACACGCCGGCGGCGGCACTTATATGCGTGTCTCATGGCAATGTATCGGTCGACCTGGAGTGCTCTGGGTGTATATCGTCGCCCCTTTCTCCGCATTTAAGTTTATCGTCGGCCGGAGACGGCGAGCCGAGAACTTTTGGTTGCTGCCTGCGGATCTCGGGCATGATCTAAAGGTGAAAGGACGAAGGAGACCTCGGCAGATGCGCCTTACTGCCGTCTTGGTAGCCGGCGCGTTGGTCGCCGCTTCGTGTGACCGGACGGGTCCACCCTCGCCCGACGAACCGAGCGCGCCGGAGCAGACTCCTTCTGTTTCATCCAGGGCGGATCAGATCCCCGAGTTGCCGCCGGGACAGGACTTCTACGCTTTCCCCCCGGAGATTCCCTACGGTGAGCCGGGGAGTCTTGTACGCATTCAGACCGTGGAAGCGCCGGAAGGAGCCAACGGCTGGCGGGTGCTTTATCACTCGCAAGCCGTGGATGGGCGGGACATCGTGGTTTCGGGTTTGGTGTTTGCGCCGGATGTACCGGCCGGCGCAGTGCAACGTCCCGTGGTGGCGTGGGCGCACGGCGCCGTAGGGCTGGGCGACGTATGCGCGCCCTCTCGCTCGCCGCAGGATCTGTTGGCCCAGCCGCTTTTGTCCGAATTGCTGGCCAGGGGATACGTCGTTGCAGCAACCGACTACGAGGGACTGGGAACGCCGGGAGGGCATCCCTGGCTGGTGGGTCTCAGCGAAGGCCGCAGCGTGCTGGACAGTGTGCGGGCCACCGGTCAGATTCCCGAGGCTCACGCCAGCGAGCAGTTCCTGGCCGTCGGGGCCTCCCAGGGAGGTGGCGCTGTTTTGTTTGCCGGCGAGCTGGCTTCGAGCTACGCCGCCGAGCTCGAATTGTTGGGAGTTGCAGCCACCGCTCCGGCTGCGGAGCTGGATCTGCTGGCGCTGGCGGTCGGAGAGAGTCAGGAGGCTATAGCCGGATATCTGGTGATGGGGGCCTTTGGATTCAAGGCCGCGTATCCGGATCTGCCGCTGCAGGCCGTCTTGGCCGAATACGTGATTGCGCAGCGGGACGAGGTGGAGTCGATGTGTCAGAGGCAGATCATCGAGACCTTCGCCGGATATTCTCACGAACGCTTGCTGGTGAGATCGCCTGCGGACGTTAAATCATGGGCGACGGCTATCACTGAAAATACGCCGGGCCGGCAGACGACGGCGGCACCTGTACTTTTGCTGCACGGCGACCAAGACGAGGTGGTGCCGCCGGTAATCTCTCAGCTGCTGCTGCAGCGGCTGTGCGGCTTGGGCGTCCAGG
>JAHWKV010000162.1 GCA_019347725.1 Actinomycetota bacterium | reverse complement strand
GCGCAAGCCCTGGATCGACGGTCGCGAGCACAACACCCAGTTGGGCTACGCCAAGGCCGGGATCATCACCGAGGAGATGGAGTTCATCGCCGCGCGCGAGCGGATGAGCCCCGAGGTCGTGCGGGACGAGGTCGCCAGGGGCCGCGCGGTGATTCCGGTCAACCGGAACCACCCGGAGTCCGAACCGGCCATCATCGGCAAGAACTTCCTGGTGAAGGTCAACGCCAACATGGGCAACTCGGCCGTCTGGTCGTCTGTGGAGGAAGAGGTCGAGAAGATGGTGTGGGCGACCCGCTGGGGTTCCGACACGATCATGGACCTCTCCACCGGCAAGCGGATCCACGACACGCGCGAGTGGATCATCCGCAACTCGCCGGTGCCGATCGGCACGGTGCCCATCTACCAGGCGCTGGAGAAGGTAGACGGCAAATTCGAGGAGCTCAGCTGGGAGATTTTCCGGGACACGCTGATCGAGCAGGCGGAGCAGGGTGTCGACTACTTCACCATCCACGCCGGGGTGCTCCTGCGCTACGTGCCGATGACCGCAAAACGTGTTACAGGCATCGTCTCCCGCGGCGGATCGATCCTGGCCGGGTGGTGCCTCGCCCACCACAAGGAAAACTTCCTGTACACCCATTTCGCCGATATCTGCGACATCATGGCCGCCTACGACGTCGCCTTTTCCCTCGGCGACGGGCTGCGGCCGGGCTCGATCGCCGACGCCAACGACGAAGCGCAGTTTGCGGAGCTGGACACTCTCGGCGATCTGACCCAGCGGGCGTGGGACCGGGACGTTCAAGTCATGATCGAAGGCCCCGGACACGTGCCGATGCACCAGATCAAGTACAACGTGGATCTGCAGATGGAAAAGTGCGGCGAGGCGCCCTTCTACACGCTGGGCCCGCTGACCACAGACATCGCTCCCGGCTACGACCACATCACCTCGGCAATCGGCGCGGCGATGATCGGCTGGTACGGCACTGCGATGCTCTGCTACGTCACCCCGAAGGAGCATCTGGGTCTGCCAAACCGGGCGGACGTCAAAGACGGCGTGATCGCCTACAAGATCGCCGCTCACGCTGCAGACCTGGCCAAAGGCCACCCCGGCGCTCAAGCCTGGGACGATGCCTTGTCCAGGGCACGCTTCGAATTCCGCTGGGAGGACCAGTTCAACCTGTCGCTGGACCCGGTAACGGCCCGCTCATACCACGACGAGACTCTCCCCTCAGATCCGGCCAAAAAAGCCCACTTCTGCTCTATGTGCGGACCGCACTTTTGCAGCATGAAGATCACCCAGGACGTGCGCGACTACGCCGCGCGCAAGGGCCTGGAGACGCAGGAGGCCATCGAAGAAGGCATGAAAGACAAGGCCGCGGAGTTCGTAGCCGAAGGCGCCGAGATCTACGTTCCTAAGTAGGCCTCTGGGAAACCCTCATCCTTGGCGGCTGGTCGGCTCCGCCGCCAGCTCCGGTGGAGATTCCGGTGAGCTCCAAACTATGATGCTTCCGGCGCCCTTGGTGGCGTCGACTTCGACTACCTGGCCATCTACCAGCGTAGTCGAGGCGCCTTCGGCTCCGATTATCGAAGGCACCGAGTTCTCCCTGCAGATGATTCCGGCGTGGCTGAGCAGCCCGCCCTCATCAGTTACGACGGCAGCCGCCCTCTCAATTCCTATCGACGGAACAGTGCGGTACGGGAACAACGAAGGCTCCCCCTCATAGGTAGGAGTACTGAGATGAGTAACCAGCACATCTCCGGGCCTCAAGCGGTTGCCTTCGTCGGCGTCCAGCATGACCTTCGCCCGGCCGACCGCACGACCCATCGACCCGGTCTGACCGGGCAGCGGCTTCACCGGCGGCGGTCCCCCAACCTCAATGTGACCGTCATCGATGTGCAGGGTGAATCCTTCACTGCGACGCCGGTCTGTTTTATCCAGCGGCAGCGCTTCCTTGGCCAAAACTGCGTCCTGTAGCTCCGTCAGCGTGCTGAACACCAACTGGGCCGGCTCGCACTGCACCCGAGCGGCGACCTCCACCAGGCACGACCAAGCTAGGCCCTGGGCCCGCCCGAGCGCCTGTGTACCGGAGCCCACACCGGTCGTCAGCCGCTGCAAGGGCCCAATCAATTCACCCAGCTCCTTCGACATAGCGCCCCCAAGCAGGGATTCAACGTCCCAGGGGCGATTGGACTCGGCCGCCTGCGCAATTGCCTCCGGCGTCCAGCGCACCAACGCTATCGTGATCCTCTGCATCAACTCTCGAGGCGTCATCGGCGCCACTGCACCGCTTTGCGCCCGCAGCCAACCGAAGCGCTCCACGTGGTCCACAACCATGCCGTGCAGCGCCGGATGGTCGTTGCGCAACCTTCGAAGCGCTCCTTTGCCGGACAGCTCCCGGACCGATTCGGCAGCCTGCTCATGGCCGGCGATCTCCCCAGCTATTCGATAGCAGTCGCCAACCGCCTCCACCGCTGCCGGCGACCGGCCCGCCCAAGCCACGCGCTCGGCCAATGCCATGCCTTCGTCGTTACCGCCGCCGAGCCGGTGAACTACCGACCGCTTGAGCCGCTCCCTCACCAACGGTGCCACCAGAACTGCAGGCGCCAGGCTGCGAACCGCCCCGGCGATACCTGCAACCTCCTCGACAAGCTGCTTTGTGGATGGATTCTTTCTGGCAGTCTCGGACGCAGCGCGGGCTTGTTCGGTCAATCTGCCGGAGGCGGCGTAGGCCTCGGCGGTAAACTCGGTGAAGAAAGCCGAATCGGTGGCTGCTGCCTTCACCGCATCGGCGAGTTGCTCCGCCGCGCTGCGCTCGAGGCTCAGGCCCCGCGCGTCGATCATCAGGCTCTCGGGGACAAAGTCAACCGACCATCGGGCAAAGTCGTCCTTGGTTAATCCATCGATCAGCATCGACGCCGGGAGTGGACTAAGGGCTCCGTCGACCAGGCGTTCGGAAACCGTGGTCATTTCCCCGGGGCTGTTATAGGGCGGGCCTGCAAGATCCACACGCCCGCACCGTCAATAGCCCACTCCACATCCTGAGGACCACCAAAAGTTCGCTCGATCTCCATGGCCATCCGGGCCACCTCTTGAGCTTGCTGGTCGGTGAGTACGCGGGCCTTACGAAGATCGGACTCGATCTCAACCGTGGCACTGCCCTCGGCCTCCGCCGATACCAGGGTCATTCGCCGCTTGTCGGAGACTACGTACTGTTCCACAACGTAGCGCGAACGCGACACCAACACCGAGTCGGGGGTCACCATCCCGCCCACCACCGACTCACCGGTACCGAAGTTGGCTTCTATGTATACGGAGGCTAGCTCTGGCATCACCGGGTGGCGCGTGAACGCGACCCCGGCCTTCTCGGCAAAAATCTGCGCCTGGACGATCAGCGCAAGGTCCGGGTGCTCGGGCAATCCGAGGCCGCGGGTGGCCCGATATGCTACGGCGGCGTCGCTTACGTAGGAAACCCAGCACTGCTTGATGGCCTCCTCCAGTACCTCTTCATTCGACACGCCCAAAATCGACAAATACTGGCCGGCAAACGAGTTTGATGGGGAGTCCTCCCCGACTGCAGATGAACGCACGGCAACCTGCGGATAGCCTACGGACGCCGTGAGCTTGCCATATTGATCAAGCACCGGATGCAGCACCGATTCTGGTACGGGAAGCGCCGCTATGCGCTGCCTGAGCGTGGTCCACCCCTCGGCCTCCAAAAGCCTCGGGTTCCAGTTGATCCCGTTCAAGCTCAGGTGCCGGGCCAGAGCCCGCCACGAAAGCACAAAGAAGGGCGGGACCGGAATGCCGCAGCCGGTTAGACGGAGCAGACAGGATGCTTTGCCGCCGACCTCACCTAGTGGCGCGCTCGACGCGTTCTGCGGATCGTAAATCAATCTACGCCGCACTTGAGCAGTCATCCACAGCGATTCTATCCGGCGCCCACATTAAGGCCTCCGCTAGATGGTCCATTGAGCAGCGCCCACCTCACCGTAGCGGACGAAGTCGGCGATGGCGTCTGCAAAGGCCTCCGGCTGCCACTCCGGAGCCAGGTGAGCCCCAAGAACAAGAGTCGGACAGAACAGCCTCTCCACGCGTAGTTC
>JAHWKV010000161.1 GCA_019347725.1 Actinomycetota bacterium | reverse complement strand
CATGTCAGCGCCCGGCTGCGCATCACGAACAACCCCTGGGGTCGTATCTGCAGGAAGGCGGCTATGGCTACGAACACCACTACCTTGGCAATGCTGGCTCCGGTGTTGAACTCTACGAAGGAGTTGAGCAGGCCCAGGGCTATGGCGGCTATCACGGCGCCTCGGACCTGACCGAGTCCGCCGACAACCACAACCAGGAAAGCGTCCACGATATAGAAGGCGCCCAGGGTCGGGCCGGTCGAGCCGATCAGCGTAAGAGCCACACCGGCGATGCCGGCAAGGCCCGAGCCGAGGAAAAAGGTCATGCGATCGATGCCGTGGGTCTTTACTCCGCTGCACGAGGCCAGTTGGCGGTTCTGCATGACCGCTCGCATGCGGGCGCCCTGGGGAAGGCGGTTCAAGAAGAACCAGATGCCGACCACGCACAGCACCACCAGCGCCATGATGAACAGCCTGGAAACGGCTATTTGGGCGCCGGCCAACGTCACGCTGCCTCCCAGCCAGGCCGGGGCTCTTACCTGCACGTTGGGGGCGCCGAAGATGTCCCGGGCCAGCTGTTGCAGCATCAAGCTAACCCCCCAAGTGACCAGCAATGTGTCCAGCGGACGCCCGTACAACCGGCGGATTAAGACCAGTTCGAGAATAAGGCCGAGGGTGCCGGCCACCATAAAGGCGACCGGCACCGCGACCAGCAGCGACAGGTTTTGGCCGATGGAGTTTTGCAGTACGTAGGCTGTGTAGGCGCCGGCCATGATGAATTCACCGTGGGCCATGTTGATCACGCCCATCTGTCCGAAGGTGAACGTGAGCCCCAAGGCGATGAGGATCAACACCGAGCCCACGCTCAACCCGGACAGCAGCTGTCCTGTGAGTGCCTCCATGAGCTTCCTACCGCTGCCTGCTGCTCGGCGATCCTAAGCGCACGGGTACGGGTCCTGGGCTTCGCGGAGCTCTTTGGCCCAGTCGTAGTCCTCCAAGCAAGGATCGGGTGGTATGGGGCCGTCCGATCCGTCTATCTGCGTGATTTGACCGTCGTCGCCTATTAGGCCGATACGTGCGGTTTTGTGCAGGTGCTGGGTTGCGCCGTCGACCGTAACGGGACCCTCCGGAGCCGCAAACTCGAGGCCCGCCGCCGCTTCGCGGACCGCATCCTTGTCGGTCGAGTCTGCTTTTTCCACGGCCATGGCCCAAAGGTTGACGCTCACGTAACCGGCTTCCATGGGGTCGGAAGTAACCGTGTCGGCGCCGTACTTGGCCTTGTAGGCATCGACGAAGGCGGCGTTCTCCGGGGTATCGATCGTCTGGTAGTAGTTCCACGCCACCAGGTGGCCGGCCAGGAACTCGGCGCCGATCGCCCTAACTGCTTCCTCCTCGACGCTGACGGACATGATGGGAACGTCTTCGGGGCTTATTCCTTTGCTCTCCCACTCCTTGAAGAACGCCGTGTTGGTGTCGCCGTTCAAGGTGTTGAATACGGCGTCCGGCCCGGCGTTGACCACCTTGTTCACCAAGGTCGACACGTTCTGGTTGCCGAGTGGGATGTATTCCTCGCCTACTATCTCGATGTCGTTCGCCGCGGCGTACGCTTTGATCTCCTCGTTTGCCGTACGCGGGAACACGTAGTCGCTGCCCACCAGGAAGATCTTCGACTTGCCCTGTTCTTTTAGGTACTCCATGCCCGGCAGGATCTGTTGGTTGGTGGTCGCACCGGTGTAGAAGATGTTGGGCGACTGCTCCATGCCTTCGTACTGGACGGGGTACCACAGCAGACCGTCCAGAGACTCGAACCTGGGCAACATGGCCTTGCGGCTCGCGGAGGTCCAGCCGCCGAAGACGGTAGCTACCCGATCCGAGCACAGCAGTTTCTCGGCCTTCTCTGCGAAGGTGGGCCAGTCGGATGCGCCGTCCTCTACTATGGGTTCGATCTGTTTGCCGAGGACGCCGCCGGCCTCGTTGATCTGCTCAATGGCGAGCAACTGCGAGTTGTGTACCGTGACCTCACTGATGGCCATGGTGCCGCTGAGAGATTGCAGCACACCCACCTTGATGGTGTCCCCCTGGTCGCCGGAGAAGTTGCAGGACGCAGCTGTAGCGGCCCCGTTCCCGCTGCCAGCGTCTGCGCAGGCGCTTCCCAACATTAGGAAGGCTAACAAGCCTCCCAGCCGCCTTCTTCTCGACGCAGCTTTAATCATTCATTCCCCCTTGGGTATGCGGTGGCTGACCAGTGCATGCTCTTTGGGGCAGATGTCTCGTGGGTTTCCGCAGCGTTACGAGTGTGTAACGATCGATTTAACGGGGAGCGCACATGTTTTGCGTATCGGACCAGGGTTTGGCAGAGCTCCGGTTTGCCAAGCGGGCGCTCCCTCCCTGATTATTGGCGCATGGATCAATCCGGCTCGGCTGCTGAGCACAATGAGCGAGCCGATACCGGGCTGTCTAGCGAGGATCTCGAGCGGTTTGAGCAGGAGGCTCTGCCGCTTGCCGACATGCTCTACGGGGGCGCGTTGCGTATGACTCGCAACCCCGCCGACGCCGCCGATTTGGTGCAGGAGACCTTCCTGCGAGCGTTCCGGTCCTGGAGGCAGTTTCAACCCGGAACAAACCTCAAGGCCTGGATGTACAGGATTATGACCAACCTGTACATAAGTTCCTACCGGAGCAAACAGAAACAGCCCCAGATGGTCTCAGCCGCCGATTCGGCCGACTTTGACCTTTATCAGACGCTGATGACCCACAGGCCTCGCTCCGCCAGGTCTGCCGAGTCCATAGTGTTGGAGTCGCTCGGCGACGACGACGTACAGCAAAAACTGGGGGATCTACCCGACGACTTTCGTATCGCCGTCGTCCTTGCCGATATCGAGGGTTTCTCCTACAAAGAGATCGCAGATATGCTGGATATACCAATTGGTACCGTGATGTCCAGGCTGCATCGTGGAAGAAAAGCGCTCCAGAAATCGTTATGGGGATTGGCAGAGGAGCGCGGCTTGATCGACGCAGGGAGCAAGAAGTGAACGGATCGCGGTGTGAAGAGTTGGTGGGCAAGCTTTACCAGCTCTTGGACGGCGAGATTACCGAGGGTCAAGCCGAGTACCTCCAAGATCATCTGGAGGAGTGTGGTGCATGCCTGGAAAGGCTGGGCGTCGAGATGCACTTCACCATGCTGCTCAAAGCAAGATGCCGGCAGGACGCTGCATGCCCGGACAAGTTGTTGGTGAGTATCCGCGACGCCCTGCACGCGGAGATTAAACTGCAGTAGCGGACCGCCTAGCCTGCGCAGCGACGGCTTGCACGGCGGCTAGGGGCCCTGGATAACCGCTCCCAGCTCAAAGTGATGGCCGTCCGGCGGCGACCAACGGCCGCCCCACCTAAAACCCCATTGCTCGAAGATGGCCACTATCCGCGGATCCATCTTTGGCGTTTGTCCTTGCGGGTTCTCCGCCACGTTGATGTCAAAGGCCAGGCCCCAAGCGTGCATGGACAGCGGACGGGCGCCGTCGCTGTCTATGAAACGAGCGACGTGGCAACCGCCGTACTGGTCGGGCTTGATCAAACTATCGAGCCCGGCATCCTGGATTTGCCTGAGCGCGCCCTCGAGTTGAGGCAGCAGCACCCGGTGACATCGCACTCGACCAAGCAAAGGTACTGAGGTGCTCGTTATGTGTGTGCTCACCCATGCGGGATCCTGAACGATCGTGCCGTCCTCGTTCGTAGTGTAGGTAAAGCTTCCAATAGCTTGCTGTGCCGACGAGCCGGCCAGAAACCGCTTCGGCGCCTCGGATGGCTGGAGTCTGTCGACGGTTGCGTCCGGGAAACGTTCCTGCAGCTTTTGCGCCACGGTATCGATGCCGGCGTCGGGGGTGACTCCTACCAGCAGCAACCTCGGAGAGCCCAGCCCGAGCTCCTCTGCGAGTCCTAGCGACATCATGACTCCGGCAAGGTTGGGCACCCCGCTGGACGCCAGTCCGCTGATCTTGAGAACTTTTCGTCCCGCCGGGCCCCTGGCCGCCAGAGTGTTCAATTCCTCGCCGCCGAATACCGGGAATTGCTCGTGGGCTATGAGCGCCTCGAACTTGTGCAGCCCCTCCCACACAAAGGCTGTCTGCGCCGTGGAGTCCGGAG
>JAHWKV010000160.1 GCA_019347725.1 Actinomycetota bacterium | reverse complement strand
CGACCACTGCGTCGAACCACCCGCAACGGCGCTGCCGGCCGGTCGTGGCGCCGTACTCTTTACCTCGGTTGACCATCTCCAGCCCGTCGGGCCCCAGGTCCTCCGAGGGAAACGGTCCCTCGCCTACCCGGGTGATGTAGGCCTTGGTCACGCCGATCACCCGATCGACCGCCTTGGGACCCACACCGGCGCCAGCGCACAGCCCGCCCGCCACGGGATTGGAGGATGTGACGAACGGATAGGTGCCGTGGTCGAGATCCAGCAACGTGCCCTGGGCTCCCTCGAACAAGACGTTGCGGCCGGCATCCAGAGCCTCGTGTACAACCGCCACGGAATCGCCGATGTGCTGGTGCAGGCGATCGGCAAAACCCAAGTACTCCTCGAGGATCTGATCCAGCTTCATAGGAAGCCGGCCGTAAATCTTCGTGAGGATCAGGTTCTTCTCCCGCAGATTGATCTGGAGCTTGGCGGTGAAGATTTTAGGGTCGAGCAGATCCTGCACCCGGATGCCGATCCGGGCGGCTTTGTCCGAATAGGCCGGACCGATGCCGCGCTTGGTAGTCCCCAGCTTCATCTTGCCCAGCCGCCGCTCGCTGAGCGCATCCAACTCCCGGTGGTAGGGCATGATCACGTGGGCGTTGCCCGATAGCACCAGCTTCTCGGTTGACACACCGCGGGCGTTAAGAGCGTCCATCTCATCGAGCAGCACCTTGGGATCCACCACCACACCCGGACCGATGACCGGGACGATGTGCGAGTACAGAACACCCGCCGGCAACAGGTGCAGCTTGAAGGTCTCTTCGCCCACTATAACCGTGTGACCGGCGTTGTTGCCGCCCGAGTACCTCACCACCATGTCCATGTCGTCGGCCATGAGGTGAGTTATCTTGCCCTTGCCCTCGTCACCCCACTGGGTGCCGACAAGCGCGATTCCCGGCATGGTTATCCTTCCTACAGGTTACCGGAGCCGGAGCGGCTCCGTGCAGCCGGCTTTAGCGATCGAGCCGGAATTTGATGCGAACGTGGGTTTTGTACTCGGTGATCTCGCTGCCCTCCACGTGGCAGGACGTGTCCAAGATGTCCATGGACTCAATACCACGCAGCGAGCGCGCGGCTTCCTTCAACGCCTCCTGGGCTGCATCACGCCAGCTTTTAGGAGAGACGCCAACCAGGTCTATCGTCTTGACGACGGCCATGAGCAATCCTCTCGTCGTAATTCTCAGGGTCCGCAGAGTGAAGCAAGGCGGGTAAACCGGCCCCCCAGTCGGACCCACTGCAGATCAATTGTATTGTGACCGACTCCCGGCCTCAAGGTGCCGGGGTTCGGCCGACACCCGATTAATCCCGACGGTGAGATAGCGTAAAGGTATGTCCGAGGAATCGACTGCGTCCAAACCCGCCAACCGGCTCGCGGAAGAGACCAGCCCCTACCTGCTGCAGCACGCCCACAATCCGGTCGACTGGTACCCGTGGGGCGACGAGGCGCTGCAACTGGCCGAGCAGGAGAACAAGCCCCTGTTCATATCCATCGGATACTCCGCCTGCCACTGGTGCCACGTGATGGAGCGGGAGTCCTTCGAGGACCCGAAGGTGGCCGAACAGATGAACCGGGACTTCGTCTGCATCAAGGTGGACCGGGAGGAGCGTCCAGACCTGGATGCAATCTATATGGACGCCGTGCAGGGGCTTACGGGACAGGGCGGCTGGCCGATGAGCGTGTTCGCATCCCCCGAGGGCATCCCCTTTTTCGGAGGCACCTACTTTCCTCCCGACGACCGCCACGGCCTGCCGTCGTTCAGCAAGGTACTCGGCGGCGTGGCCAGAGCATGGTCCGAAAACGGCGACCGCATGGTCGAGGGCGGCAAGCAGCTCGTCGCCCGGATCGTGGAGTTGAACGCACCGCCCAAGGTCGACGACGAGCTGAGTAAAGATTTACTCGACGACGCGGTGAGCAGCATGGAGCGGGTCTACGACTCGAGCCATGGCGGCTTCGGCTCCGCGCCGAAGTTCCCGCAGCCTCCCGTGCTGGAGATGCTGCTGCGCCGGGCCCCCACGCACCCGGCCGCCGCGGAGATGGTAGAGACGACGCTTCGGCGCATGGCGCTCGGCGGCATCTACGATCAGGTGGGCGGCGGGTTCTCCCGCTACAGCGTGGACTCCCGGTGGCTGGTGCCTCACTTCGAGAAGATGCTCTACGACAATGCTCAGCTGGCCCGCGTGTACACACGGGCGTGGCAGTTCTACTCCTCGCCCCTGTTCAAGCGAATCGCGGTCGAAACCCTGGAGTACGTGCTGCGCGACCTAACCGACCCCTCCGGGTACTTCTACGCCAGCGAGGACGCCGACTCGGAAGGTGTCGAAGGCAAGTTTTATGTGTGGGATTACCAGGAGTTGGTAGACATCGCCCCGGAAGCCGCCCGGTATTACGGGGTCACCGAGGCGGGGAACTTCGAGCGCCACAACATCCTTACCGCAGCCTCCGACGGCCCTCCGGTCAAGGCCAGGCGCAAGCTGTTTGAGGCACGGGAGAAAAGGGTGCGCCCCGGACTGGACACCAAGGCGCTCACCTCCTGGAACGGGCTGACGATCACTGCGCTGGCCGAAGCCGGCATGGCGTTTGACCGGCCCGACTTCGTCGAGGCCGCCGAGAAGGCCGCGGCGTTCCTCGTTGAGAACGTCAAAGATTCCTCAGGGCGCCTAAAGCACTCCTACAAGGACGGCCGGGCCCGGGTGCTTGGCATGCTGGAGGATTACGCGTACCTGGCCGAGGCCCTGTTCACCCTTTGGGAGGCCACTTTCGAGCCCAGGTGGCTCGAGCAGTGCCGGCAGCTGACCGGCGAGATGTTGGAGCTGTTCTGGGATGAGGCAGACGGCGGTCTTTTCTCCACCGGGTCCGATCACGAACAGCTGATCATGCGCCAAAAAGAGATCGTGGAGAGCGTGACGCCGGCGCCCAACGCGGTTGCAGCACTGGTGCTTTTAAAGCTTGCCGAGCTCACCGGCGACGGCGAGCCAAAAGACCGTGCGGGGGCGATCATCAAGATGGCTCAGGCCTACATGGCCAAGGCGCCCCAGGCCTGCGGCACCTACGTTTGCGCCCTGGACTTTTACCTGTCCACTCCCAAAGCAATTGTGATCGTGGGCGAGGGCAAAGAGGCGGCAAAGCTCATCGATACGGTCTGGGGCCGGTTCGTCCCCAACAAGGTCCTGGCCGGCTCCCCGCCCGGGATCGATTCACCGCTGCTGGAAGGCAAAACCACCGTCGACGGTAGGCCGACGGCCTTCGTCTGCGAGAACTTCGCCTGCCAAGCCCCGACCTCCGACCCCAAGGTGCTGGCCGAGCAGCTCAGCCGCGCCTAGAACGGGTAGCCCTTTAGGCCGAACACACCCTTGATTGCCGAGATTTCGCCGCTGAGGTTGTCGGCATGCTCCACCACGAACTGGGCCACCGCCAGAGCCAGAGGCTTGGTGCCCAGACCGGCAAAGGACAGGTCTACCGGACGCTCCAAAGTGGCGTCGTCGGCCTCGGCGACAAACTGCTCGGTCGCCCGAAATACCGCACCGGCATAAGCACGCAACGGCTCCCCCTGTACCTTGGCAGTATTGAACCATTCGCCCATGTCCCCCTTCACGAGCCCCGGCAGAGGCATGGGTTGATCCACCCCCGTCTTAGCGGCGAACTCCCCCGCCGACAGCGGTTGCGTTCCCTTGAGGATGGCGTTGACAAAGGCATCCTCGGAAAACACCACGTGGGCGTAGGCGGTGCCCAAGGGCCAGCCCTGGAGCGGGCCGGTTGGCCAGCTCGTCGGTCACATTCTCGAAGACTGCGTTGAGCAGTCCGTGCGCCTGTTTAACTGTGCCGCCCAACAGCTCGACGTTGGTCAGAGTCATGTCTCCTCCCGCGTCCACCAAACCGGTCCGGCCAGTATCGCGTATCCGGTGACTGGTTGGCGGCCGGCGCCATTATCGCTAATCCGGCGGGTTGTCCTCCTCCGGCGGCAGCAGAGCGTGGACCTCGTCGGTGATCAGCCGGGCTTGCTTCTCGTAGGTAAAGTACGACCGGGCCCACTCGATCATCACCACGAACCGGTTGCGAAAGCCGATCAAAAACCAGATATGCACGGCCAGCCAGGCCAGCCAT
>JAHWKV010000015.1 GCA_019347725.1 Actinomycetota bacterium | reverse complement strand
TTGGCCGGCGGGGTCGAAAGGCTCGGTCCGCTTGAGTACGTCTTTGATGCTGGGAGGGTTGGGCTCGAGCAGGTTGCCTAGGTCTCGGTGGGGTTGGACCTCCGGAAAGGGGCCGTCGGCGCGGATTTTGTCGTCTCCGGGCGGATCGCGCAGTACCCCGCGCCGCATCGGGTCCATGCAGGCTTCTCCCCAATTTGCCCGCAGAGCCTCGAGCTGGCGACGCCCGGCGCCTTTTCGCCTCATCTCCCGGTACAGGCGGGCCAGCTCGTGCTCGGAAGTCTCGATGCCGGATGCTTCCTCCTCGCTCACGCCTGCCTCCTACTGCGAGTTGCCGTCCATTTCGTCGTCGACGACCGCGGCACCCATTGCGTGGTAACCGCCGTCCACGTGAATGATCTCACCGGTAATACCTGCCGACCAATCTGAAAGTAGGAACCCGATGGCACCGGCGACGGGCTTCGGATCGGAAGGTTCCCAGCCAAGGGGGGCGCGGTCCGACCAGGCGGAAACCAGCTGATCGAATCCGGGAATGCCCTTGGCGGCGGTGGTTGCCAGCGGCCCGGCGGATACGGAGTTGACCCGTATGCCGTGCTTGCCGAGGTCTCGAGCCAGGTATCGGTTGATGGCCTCCATGCCGGCCTTGCTGACTCCCATCCAGTCGTAGATGGGCCAGGCTACCGATGCATCAAAGTCGAGGCTGACGATGGATCCGCCGCTTTGCCTCATCAACGGCAGGAGTCCGACGGCCAAAGATTTTAAAGAAAAGGCACTGGTCTTAAACGCCAGAGAGACGCTTTCCCACGGGGTGTTTAAGAACTCTCCGCCCAAAGCGTCCTTTGGTGCAAATGCGATGGCGTGAAGGAATCCGTCTAGGCTGCCCCACTTGGACTCGATGTGCTCGGCCACCGCGGCGATGTCGTCTTCGTTGGTGGCATCCATCTCGAGCACGTCGACCGGGTCGGGTAGCTTCTTAGCGCTCATCTGGGTCAGTGCCAGACCTTTACCGAAACCGGACAGGATTATCTCGGCGCCCTGCTCCTGGGCCATCTTGGCGGCGGCAAAGGCAATTGAGTGCCGGGTGAGCACGCCGGTGATTAGAATCCGCTTTCCTTCTAGGAGCATGGGTCCAAGTCTAATGGACGGGTTGGGCGACCAAGGCCGGCCACCGGACAGCGCACGCTCAGTTTGATTCCTGGGCGCCTGCGACTTGGCGTTCGCTGTAGAGGGCGATGGAGGGTCCGCCGGGGGCGTTGCGGGGCGACCAGGCGGCGAAGCGGTCGATTCCACGGTTGTTGGTGAGCCTGGTGATGTTTTCTCCGTTGACGGAGTCAATCATGTAGATCTCTTTGTTGCCGTCCCGCTCCGAGTCGAAGACTATGCGGTCGCCCTCGGGCGACCACGCCGGGAACACGTCGGAGCCGTCTGCGTTGGTCAGCCGTAATTGGTCGCTCCCGTCGGCGGTCATACGGTAAATCTCGAAGTTGCCGTCCCGATCGCTGATAAACGCGATTTGGTCGCCCTCGGGTGACCAGTCCGGAGACCCGTCCGAGCCGGATGAATCGGTGATGTTGGTCTTGTTGGACCCATCGGCGTCCATGACCATGATCTCGAAGTTTCCCGCCTCGTCGCTTTCGTAAGCGATTTTCGCTCCGTCGGGCGACCAATCGGGTAGGCCGTCGTCGGCCTCGTTGTTGGTGAGCCTTATCTGATCGTCGCCGTCGGCATCCATTACGTAGATCTCGCGGTTGCCGTCGCGGTCTGAGTTGAAGGCGATCTTGGACCCGTCGTGCGACCAGTCCGGGGAGAAATCATCCCCGCGGTTGTTGGTAAGCCTCGTCTGGTTGGACCCGTCGGCGTCCATTACATAAATCTCGAAGTTGCCGTCCCGGTTGGTGTTAAAGGCGATCTTGGTTCCGTCGGGCGACCAGGCAGGGGAGCTGTCCACCCCGGGCCGATCCGTGATCTGTCGAAGGTTTGACCCGTCGTCGGGGTCCATAAGAAAAATATCTTGAGTAATGGAATCATCCACCTCTGGGGGCTCGTTGCCTGCGCAGGCCGTGGCTAGCAACGCCAGGCAGGACAGACCGGCAACCATACTTTTAGTTACGGTTTTTCGCACGAGCTTTTCCACTATTCACTGAGCCCCTATAGGAATCCTGTTCGAGAACTTAGCCCACGTTGGTGGGCGCTGACGCCTGCGCCGCCGCCAGCACAGATTCTACCGAGTCCGAAGCGGGCAGGGCGCGTACGACCCCCTCGGCGAGAACTCTATCGTAAGGAGCCAACTCGGCGTGCACGTCGGCGGCATCGGCCGCTACTCCGACCTCTGCCAGGGGAGCTCCCATGGCCTGAAAGTGGCGGTGGTAGGCGGGGATCGAGTCGTACTTAGCGGCTTCTTTATGCAGCCGTTCCTCAGCTAGGGGATTGGTGGCCACTCTTACGTAGGCCAGCGTCATAGGTGGAGGAGCCAAAGGATCTTTGGCCGCAGCAGCAGCGTTGACCCGTTCGCTCGCCCATTGGATGCGCTCCGGCACCATCCAGTTGAACAGGACGAAATCGGCGATACGCCCGGCAAGGCCGCACATCTGCGGTCCCATAGCGGATATCCCAAGACGCAGGTCAGGGCCGAGCAGCTCGCGCAATTCCTCGACCGCCTCGCGCACCGCGGCGATGGGTTTGGGGGACTGCCCGCAGCCGATGCCGAGCATTAGCCTGTCGAGCGGCAACCCCAAGCGTTCTATTTCCGTCGCGATCTCCACAGTCGGACGGCGGTCAACCGGCACCACTCCGATGCCCACCCGTAGCGTCAAGGTAGCTTGCGCCATGAGGGCGGCGGTGGAGATCCCGTCCGCCTTGGGTATGTCGTTGGTCCAGATGCTGGAGTACCCGAGCTGCTCTACCTCTGCTGCCACCGTTCGGACACGGCCTTCTTCCGCGGTGGCTGCAATGCCAAACCCTCTGTTCATGGTTCCATGCTATTTGGCTTTACCATTGCTCGCTATGGCGCACAAAGTGGCGACTTGACCTCACTACGGATCCGCGCGCGGCGCCGTTTCGCCTGGCTGCTGCCGCTCTTGGGGTGCATTCTGTTGTTGGCCCCGCGGGCAGGCCTGGCGCTCAACCAGGTGGACTCAGGTTTCGACTTGGAGGAGCTCGTTAGGCTGTCGGGAGCTGCACCGGACCCGGGCGCCGGAGATCTGCGGGCCCGGCTGGACTGGGCCACAACGGTCGCCATCCCGCCGCAGTGGCGCCGGGAGGTTCCGGTGCACTGGGAAGTCGCCCACGCCGGTTCAGGGCACCTGGCGCTTAGCTACAAGGAGGGACGGTCGGTTATATCGTCGCGGGTGGTCGGCGGCTCGGCCGAGTTGCTGTTGTCGACCGTAGCGCACGAGATGGGCCATCAGATCGCCTTCGAGATGGTGGAGCCGTTCAACGGCTACCCTCCCCAGGGGTTTATCAATCGGGCCGGCGACCACTTCTCCGACATAAGGGAGGGTTGGGCGGACTGCGTGTCCAGGGTATGGACCGGCTCCCGCCAGCACACTTTGAGCGAAGCCCGCGGCTGCCCACACGATCTGGCCCACTACGCGGCCACGCTGATCGACGACCCGGCCCGGCTACGTCCCAACATCAAGCCCAAGGCGTCGCTTACCCCTTTGAGCCCGTCACCGTCGCCCGGCCCGTCGCCGTCGCCGTCGCCCAGCCCTATAGAGCACCCGCTGATGAACGACTACACCGACGATGGGCCCTCACCCGGTCCGACCGCCGCTGGCGACCGGGCGGCTGAGTCCATGCCGGATTCCTTTCCCCGCGGCTTGGTTCTGCTGATCGGGTTGATCTGTATAGCGCTGATAGCGGCGGGCAGAGCACTCAGTCGCGTTCCCAACGAGCGGTTGGTGGAATGGGCCTCCAGGACTCCAGTTAGGCCCCGTGGTGTGGGATTGGTGAGCCGGCTACGGAAGAAGATCTCCCGCCACCTCTAGCACCACCGGCCAGATCCGCTGATCATGCCGGGCCAGCTTGCCCAAGTCGTGTTCGATGCCGTTGCGATCCCACACCGTTCCGGTCGTCTCAAAGCACAGCAGGGGATCGTCGTTGAGCAGCAGAAACCAAAAGCGATACGCCGACACGCCGAACGGGTCGTCCGGGTCCACTTCGCTGAGGCGAGCCTCGGCCGCCGGGAACAGCTCAAAGCGACTCTCCCAAACGCCTCCAAAGCCGTCGGAGGTGTCCAGGAAGCCGTTTTGGCAATCCCAGTCGAACTGTCCAAACGAGCAGTTGAACGCTATGTGAGTCAAGAACGTGGAGATGAAGCGGTACACGACTACGGCGTTTGTGGGCGCCTTCAGCTTGGCCACCGGAGGCAAAGCCGCGAAGGCGGCCAGCTTGCGCATGGGTTCCCTGGGGTCTCGAGCATTCATGAACTCGGCCCAAAAGTCGGGCCAGGATTTAAAGGTCTGGGACCCGTTGGGGCGCCGGAAGTGGTATTGCACGCCGCCCAGGCGGTTGAGGTCCAAACGCTCGAACGGCTGGAAGCCGGGTTTAAGCAGCAGGGACAAAGAGTCGACCTGTCCGCCGCCCGGGTGGGTTTGGATCACCCGGACCTTGGGGTAGCGCCGCACCATTTCGGCTGCAACGCGCCAGGATGCTATCTCCACCAGCTGCCGACTGGGGTGCCGGGGGGAGTAAGAGGCCGGGATCGTCCGCCTCATGGCCGTACCTTTCGCATCATCGACCTCTAGTTTAAAACCCGCCCTGTACCTTTACACCTAACGTACGATAGGTACCAACCTAAACTTATGCGCTGCCCATTTTGTTCCCACCCCGAGGACCACGTCGTCGATTCGCGTATGGCGGAGGAAGGGCGCGCCATACGCAGGCGCCGGGAGTGCGAAAGTTGCGGACAACGTTACACCACGTACGAGCGGATCGAGGAGATTCCGCTCATGGTCCAAAAGCGCAATGGTCAACGGGAGCCTTTTGACAAGGAAAAGCTCATCAGCGGCGTGCGTAAGGCGTGCAAGAACCGCCCCGTCTCCATAGAGGACCTGGACCGGTTGGCCGACGACGTGGTTGATACCGTCCGTGAAGAGGGCAGCAGTGTCGTGATGACTGCGGATCTGGGGCTGCAGATTCTCGAGCGCCTGCGGGTGCTCGACGACGTCGCCTACTTGAGGTTTGCCAGCGTCTACAAGGACTTCCAGGAGCTGACCGACTTCGAGCGGGAGCTAGGTCTTCTACAAAAGAAGATCCCGCCCAAGGAGCGCCCGGTCTCCAAGCAGTAAGGTATTGAGCATCTGCCTCCCCGCTAATTAGCGCAGAGTCATTTCCAGTCCCAGGCGGAGGTCTAATTGCAGCAAAACGACGATTCCCCGGATGAGGTGTGCCGGGTGCAGATAGTGTGCCTCGACCCAGACATACCTTTGTTGCGTCCCGCTCACACCGGCGACGCCGGGGCCGATCTACGGTCGGCGGAGTCTGTTGCGCTGCAACCCTTAGAGCGCCGCTTGGTCCGCACCGGCATATCGGTGGCCGTTCCGCAGGGCTATGCCGGTTATATCCAGCCGCGCTCGGGCATGGCGCTGCGTCGTGGGCTCGGCATCCTCAACTCACCGGGTCTCATCGACTCCGGATACCGCGGCGAGCTGAAGGTTATCGCCATCAACCTGGGGCAGGAGACGGTTGCGATCACGAGAGGGGAGCGGATCGCGCAGCTGGTGATCCTGCCGGTACCGCAAGTGGTCTTTGAACAGGTTGACGAGTTGCCGCCGTCAGACAGGGGAGATGCAGGCTTCGGCTCGACGGGTTTGGGTAGCTCTTTCGAGTAATTGGCGTTTTGCTTGGTCTGCGGTGCCGGGTACTGGTACGATGACTGTCTACCTGCGGACGTGGCTCAGTTGGTAGAGCATCACCTTGCCAAGGTGAGGGTCGCCGGTTCGAATCCGGTCGTCCGCTCTTAGATCGAGGAGTAAAAGGATCTCTCTGGGTAACGCTGGAGGGTTCTTTGCTATTCGCGTCCTGTATTCCCCCCGTCACTCGTTTGTGATGCCGTCGAAAACTGCCCTGTAAACATTGCTACCGGTGGAGCGCTCAAAATCGTGCCGAGCGAAGCAGGGACAAGGTGTGCAAACATCGTGGCCGATACGCCCCGATCACCGCATCTTAATCGCGTCATCCGCCCAGCCTCTGGCGCCTCTCTTCGTAGTCCTTCTCGTCGATCTCGCCGCGGGCATAGCGCTCATCCAGGATTCTTTGTGCTGAGCTACCGCTTTGTGATTGCCTCTTGCCAGCGTCGTCGCGGGGGGCTCGTAAGGGCTCGCACCAGATAGACGACTCCGGCGACGATGGCCCCAACGACGAGAATCATCAGCAGAAAACTCAAGAGCATCATTATCCAGCCGCCGCCCATCATTCCGTCCATCATGCCGTCCATCATGCCGTCCATCATCAGCGCTCACCTCCTTGCTCGTAAGCCGTAAAGTCATGCGGCTGCGGGCGGTTACCCGAATAACCTCTATGCCTGTTCTTTACCTTGCCTTCCCAGCCTACGCGCTGGTGGCGCTCCCAGCGGCTCAAACCGTCCGATGGGGCGGGGCTCAGTCACTGTCGTATAACGCTTATCGGCCGTTGAGCTGGGTAACCGATTAATTCAGCAGCCACTAATGTGATTTAGCCCTTGCCAAGGTCCCAGTGGGGTGGTGCCAGTGACCGAGATTCGACCCGGCGGAAATCTTCTGACGTTGATCAACGTTTTCACCGTGAGCCCTGAGAACCAGGACAGGCTGGTCAATCTTCTGATCGAGGCAACTGAGCAGACGATGAGGCATCTGCCAGGATTCGTTTCGGCCAGCATCCACAAAAGCCTAGACGGCGGACGGGTAATCAACTATGCCCAATGGGAGAGCCGTGAGGACTTTGAGGCGATGATGAACGAACCCGAGGCCAGGGGCCATATGGCAGCGGCCGCTTCGTTTGCCGAGTTTGACCCGATCCTTTGTGAAGTGTCAGCGACGTTCAGCGTCAGAGGGGAGCGCTTCTAGCTAGGCCGACGACAAACGCGAGAAGTGCGCCTAGTTGGACCCGGCGTGGTTAACCTGATGTCCCGGCTTTACATGCCTTTGCCCTATCCAGCATCAACTGCCGCTCCTGATCATTCTGGGCTAGCCTTGCGGCCCTGCTGAATTCCGCCGCGGCCTCCTCCAGGCGGTCGAGTTTCTCTAAAAGGTCTCCCCGGGCGCTGGGCAATAGGGGATAGGCGCGAAGCGCAGGCTCGTCTCGGAGCCTATCCACCGCCTCTAGCCCGGCTTCGGGGCCCTTGGCCATTCCCAGGGCCACGGCGTGGTTCAACTCGACCACCGGAGAGCCGGTCAGCTTTACCAACAGCTCGTATAGCGAGGTAATACGCTCCCAGTCGGTCTGCTCTATCGTCGGAGCCGTGGCGTGACATGCGGCGATGGCCGCCTGTAGAAGGTACGGAGCCGCGGGCCTGCCGAGTTTCTCCGCCCGGTCCAAGGCGCTCAGGCCCCGGCCGATCAACAATCGGTCCCATCTGGCCCGGTTCTGATCGGCCAGCAGGGCGGGGCGGCCGGCCTCATCTATCCGGGCCCTGATGCGGGAGGCCTGGATCTCCATAAGCGCAACCAAGGCGTGGACCTCCGGTTCGTCCGGAATGAGCTCCGCCAGCACCCTGCCCATGCGCAGCGCGTCCTCGCACAGCGACGGTCTAATCCACTGCTGCCCGCTCGTAGACGAGTAACCCTCGTTGAAGATCAAATAAAGGACCCGCAGGATCGAGTCCAGTCGCTCGTTCAGTTCGGCGCCTTCGGGGTTTTCGAAAGGTACCCTGGCCTCGGCCAGCGTTCGTTTAGCGCGAGCTATCCTTTGAGCCACAGTGGGCTCCGACACCAAAAACCCGCGGGCTATTTCGCGGGTAGACAGCCCCCCGAGAAGGCGCAAGGTGAGAGCGACGCGAGAATCGACCGGCAGGATCGGATGGCAGCACGTCATGATCAGGCTGAGCAGATCGTCGCCGTCCCGTGGTTCGGTCCAACCTTCGGATTCCTCTTGCGTTCCTTGCAGTCGGGCCACTTCGTCGAGCTTTTGTTCGGCCACTTTACTCCGGCGGAAATGATCGATGGCTCGGCGCTTGGCGGTGGCCATCAACCAGGCTCCCGGCCGGTCGGGGATGCCGTCGTCCGGCCACTGCTGTAGGGCGGCCACCAGCGCATCCTGAGCGAAATCCTCGGCCAGGCCGATGTCCCCGGTCATGCGGGCAAGGCTCGCTATGAGCCGGGGAGAGTCGATACGAAACACAGCGTCGATCGCCCGACGCGGATCGGTGGCCGTCACGGCCACCGATCACAACAGCTTTATTGCGTGCGGGCAAGAGGAATTGACTACTGCTGCTGCGCCTCCACCTGTTCGCGTAGTCGCTGCTCCTGCGCCTGCAGCTCCGGAGTGAACTCCTCACCAAAGTCCTCAGCCTCGAACACCGGACGAAGCTCGATCTCCGACTCCTGTCCCGTCGGGTTTGGGCATCGCTTGGCCCACTCGATCGCTTCTTCCAGCGAGGACACCTGCCAGATCCAAAAGCCGGCGATAAGCTCCTTGGTCTCGGTGAAAGGTCCATCGATCACGGTGCGCTGGTCTCCGGAGAACTTCACCCGGGCTCCCTTGGAGGTCGGATGCAGCCCCTCGCCGGCCAGCATGACCCCGGCCTTGACCAGTTCCTCGTTGTACTCGCCCATGGCGGCCAGCTCCGCCTCGGTGGGCATAACGCCCTCTTCGGTCTTGTCGTTGGCCTTCACAAATGCCAGCACCTTCATCTGCAGCACCTCCTGAAAAATCGTTCCGGCCGTCGCCGGAGATCCCGTTCTTTGTCTGTACGTCGAATGGGCCGGGCGGATTTCGACAGGAACGCCGAGAAGTCTAAAAAATTCACAGCCGAGGGTGGTTCCGCTTGCGAGCGTTATCAACTAGTCGGCCGGGCAGCGTCGATTATTTGCCGTTGCTGCGCTTTTGCAACCGCTTGGAGTCTGGAGTGCGCTCCAAGTTTCGCCAGTAAGTTCTTCACGTGGTTGCGCACGGTATGTGGACTCAAGGTCAACGTATCGGAAATGGACTGGGTACTTTCACCCGCCGCAAGCAGAGTTAACACTTCCATCTCTCTGGCGGTTAGTCCGGCTGGGGGCATTGGTGATTTCCTGCTCGACTCGTTCAAGGAGAACAGGACCTGGCCTCTGCTAACCGCGAACATGGTCGCTGCCAGTTGGGCGACGCTGTGGTTCTTGGCGAGAAGCGCGGAGCACCCTGCGCCAAAAGACTTCTCCATGAGCTGCGTATCCGGGTTGGCGCAAAGCGCCACGACGGCTACCTCGGCGCATTGTTCTTTGAGCTGCCGGACCGATTCGAGTACTTGCTCGGCTGGCGGCTCAATGCTCATGACGACGATGTCCGGTTTCATGCTTGCGGTGAGCTCTGGCAAGTTTGACGGCGAGGTGTCGATACCGACGACCTCAATACCCGGAACGGTATGGATGGCGGCGGCCAGCCCTTCCAGCAACATGAAGTGCTCGTAGGTGAGGAGCGCTTTCAGTGGTTTCGCAAAGCTGTCCCCGTTGGAACTCTTTGAGCGAGGGCCCAAAACAGCCTCTGCCGTCATTTAGAGAGTCCCTTCTAGCCGCTTTCGTACAGATGGCTTTGGCGACCTGCGTGGGAAGCCTAGCAGAAAAAGCCTGATCTATTCATACCAGGGAAATTGACCCATCCGGGTCTCTCGAAACTCTGCCTTACGTGAAAGGCTGTAATTCGAGGGCCACTACAGGAGGTATTGATGACACGAATACACACTGACGACTTTGGCTTCGAAGACTTGGAGTGTGAGCAGGCGGTTGAGTTACCCAAGCGTAATTTGATGGCGACTGTCTCGGTGCTCGGATTTCCGGTTGCAGGCGTGAGCGACGTTGGCGTAAACGCCGACACCTCGGGGCCCGGCTGGTTAGTAACTACCGGCTGATAGGAGTCGAACCAAAGCTGTATTGAAGGCAAAGGGGGCCTAAAAGACCCCCTT
>JAHWKV010000159.1 GCA_019347725.1 Actinomycetota bacterium | reverse complement strand
CGATGTAGGTGTCGGTCGTCACCTCGCCGGCAACTATCGCCTGCCCCGTCGTCACAAGAGTCTCAGCCGCGACCCTCCCGTTAGGATCCTCCGCCAGGATTGCATCCAGGATGGCGTCCGAAATCCGATCGGCGAGCTTGTCCGGGTGACCCTCGGTCACCGACTCCGAGGTGAACAGGTAACTGCGTGCCATTGACGACTCCTTCTGGGCGGTTGCGAGAATCAAACACAGTGCTAAAGACGCGGGACGAGAACCGGCTCGGCCAAACGAAACTCCCTCACGCTACCGCGCATCAGTGCACCGCGCAACGCGCGTCGGTGCCGCCGAAGGCGGTTACTCGGCGCCTGGACCGGCTTCCGCCAGGCGGGCGGCCACACTATCCATCACCGTCACGGCCAGCGCTCTTTTCGAGACCAGACCCAGCTCCTTTGGCCCCCGGTCTCGATCGAGCACAAGGGCGTTTAGCGTAGGCACCTCCGGTCCCGACTGCGCGGAACCGACTTCGTTGGCCACCGCCACATCCAAAGCCTTGCCGTGGAGCTTGGCAGCCGCCGCAGCGGCCAGATCCCTTGTCTCGGCGCAGAAACCTACCAGCACACTCAGGTTCGGTAAGCCGCCGGCCTTTCGACGCGACCCCACCTCCGCCAAAATATCCGCGGTCTTGACCAGCTGCAGATCAGGCGGGCCTTCGCCCTTACTAAGCTTGCCCTCACTGCTCGATGCCGGCCGCCAATCGGCCACCGCCGCCGCCATTACCAAAACATCCACGTCTTCCACCCGCTCAATCACCGCCTGGCGCATCTGTTGGGCCGTCGTGACTCGTACGGTATCCGCTTGTTCGGGTGGCACCAGATGTGTGGGTCCAGAGACCAACTGGACCCGTGCGCCGCGGCGCAACGCCTCAAAGGCCAGCGCATAGCCCATGGAACCGGACGACGCATTGCCGATAAAGCGCATTGCGTCGATCGCCTCTCTGGTACCTCCTGCAGTAATCAGAACTCTGATGCCGGTGAGCTCTGAACGGAGCGCGAGCTCTTCCTCGGCGGCGGCGATTATCTCTTCGACGCTGGCCATCCTGCCGACCCCCACATCGGGTCCGGCCAGGGCACCCACGGCTGGGCCGACCATTCTCACTCCCCGCCCAACCATGGTTGCGACATTCGCCTGCGTGGCGTCGTTGAACCACATCTCCGTGTGCATGGCAGGCGCCATGAGCACCGGACAACGGGCCGACAACAGCAACGCCGACATGAGATCGTCCGACAAGCCCTGGGCGCTCTTGGCTATGGTCTTGGCCGTGGCAGGGGCCACGATCACCAGATCGCTCGTGCGCCCTAGATCTGTATGCGCAATCTCCGTGGGCGCCGACTCCGGGAACAACTCGGTTCTCACGGGATTGCCGGTAAGGGTGGAGAACGTAAGAGGGCCCACGAACTCACACGCGGAGGGCGTCATGACTACATGGACCTCGGCGCCGGCCTGAGTTAGTTCCCGCGCCAAGCCGGCCACCTTGTAAGCGGCTATACCGCCGCATACGCATAGCGCAATCCGGCTGCCCCGCAGATAGGTGTCCGTCACCGGCGCAAAAAGGTTGACTCGCTAAGGGCGCGCCTTAAGAAGTTGGGTCTACTTGATGCGGGATTCAACCTCGGGCGGGCGCTCCCAGCCAAACTTGCCCTGAACGACTTCCTCCAGAGCGACCGACAAAGCCTTGGCGTTGTCGCCCACGCCGGAAATCTGAGGCGGGACGAAGTCGCGAATGCCTTCGCCCAGCTGGTAGTAATAGGAGTTGATCTGGCGAGCCCGCTTTGCTGCCAGGATGACCAGCGTGTAGCGGCTGTCTGCCTTTTCCGACAGCTCCTCAATTCGGGGGTATATCAAAGAAAAGTCCTTTATCTAGCGTCCATCAAAGCTAACACTTCCTTCACGGCTTGTTCCACCTCGACGTTTACGACCACCCCGTCAAAGGATTCCTTCTTGCGCAGTTCGTCGTATGCGTCGGACAGGCGACGGTCCTGAGCATCCTGCAACTCGGTGCTCCTGCGCCGCAGCCGCTGCTCCAGTACCTGCATGGACGGAGGCTCGATAAATATCAGTGAGGCTTCGGGCATGGCGTTCTTTACCTCCGCCGCACCCTGCACATCGATTTCCAAAAGCACATCGGAACCCTCCGCCAGGTGCTGCTCCACCAATTTACGGGGCGTGCCGTAATAGTTGCCGTGCACCTTGGCCCACTCGAGGAATTCGCCGCGGTCACGGCGTTGGGTAAAGTCGCGCTCGGAGACGAAGTAGTAGTGCTCGCTTTCCTTCTCCATAGACCGGGCTGGGCGTGTCGTGCAGGACACGGATAGCTTCAGATCCGGCCGCTCCTCGAGCAAACGCTGGACGATGGTGCCCTTCCCGGCTCCCGAGGGGCCGGAGATTATGAAAAGGCGCGGCTTAGCTATTGAGACGACCTCCCTTGACTCGAAGCAAAACGGTATTCCCTCAATACTACGTGGTGAACGTCCTAAACGGACCGATACCCGTGCCGCGATGTACCCTATTAAGGTGAGGACGAACGATCTGCTACCGAACATAAAGGCTTGGTCTAATTTTAGGCTGATGCTTATTGTCGGAAGCGTGGTCACCGTCCTCTCTCTGATGATCGGCGGCGCGTACGTTCAGTCCTCGATAACCGCCGGGGACTCAACCGACGAGACCGCCGGCGAGCAAGCCGGCGAACAGTCGCAAGAGTCCGACTCCGAACCGGATGAACCGCAGCCGCCGCCGGCGCTCTCCCAGGGAAGCAGCGCTGTTACCGAGGTGCCGCTACCTACGGCAGACTCCGGCGAGGGTTTCACCGTCTTCTGCCCGACCGGGCACGGCGCCTCCACCGACAACACATGCCGCGTCCGCTCCTACAACGGCTTCTCGGCGCCGGTGAGCCTCTCCTGCGAGGCAACGCCGCCCGGCCTTGGTTGCTCGTTCAACCCGCCTTCGGTTACGCCCCCGCCTGACGGCAGGACAACATTCAACCTGCAGATCAAGGTGTCGGAGAACCTCGCCCCGGGCGGTCACGTCTTCAACGTAACGGGGCGCAGCGGCAACCTGACCCGCTCGTACAGGTACCCGTTCTCACTGCCACCCGCGCCGCTCGTTTTCCCTCCGGGACAGGAACCTACCGGGCTGGCGGCGGAGGCGCCGCAAGCTGCCGAGGAACCCAGCCTTGATCCCACGTTTACGATCGCGTGCTCGTTGAATCCCAGTCCGGAAATCGCCATCGACAAACTACTCTGGTCCTTGAACAGCGGCCCGGAGGGCAAGATCAAATGCATCGTCAAGCCGGTAAACGGTTTCAGCGAACCTATCGCGATGGAGTTGACCAACATCTCCGGAAACTTGACGTCCTATGAGTTCGACCCGCCGGTCGTACAGCCGGCCCCCAGTTCGCCCAGCCCCGACGGCGCCACCGTAGGCGGATCCTCCTTCGTCGACCTGACGGTCGGCCTCGGCAATTTCCAAGATGCTGCGGAGTACTCTTTCGACGTCACCGGAGTATCCGAGTCGGTTACCACCAGCCGGCGGGTCCTACTGACCGTCACCGACCAGGGTTAAGCGACGACGCTAGCCGGCTAGAGCTTCGGCGATGGACTTGGCTGCCGAGGACGGGTCCTCCGATTCGGTTATAGGACGGCCGACCACTACATAAGACGCCCCTGCTTCAACCGCTCTGGCCGGGGTAACTACCCGGACCTGATCACCTTCAGCGGATCCCGTGGGCCGGATGCCGGGCGTTACCAACACCACCTCATCCCCAAGCTGTTCGCGCAGCATCTGCGTTTCTTGAGCGGAGCAAACCAGCGCGCCGACGCCGGCTTTCGTGGCCACCCGAGCCAACCGGCCGACCTGCTCGGACGGAGAGCGGTCTATGCCCAGCTCGGACAAGTCCGGCCCGGAGAGACTGGTCAGCACTGTGACGGCGCTCACGATGGGTGCTGCCTGGGAATTGGCGGCCGCCTGCACGGCCGCCCGCATCGGGTGGTTCGCGAGGATGATCATCGAGAAGCCCTTGTCGTAGAGCTCCTGATCGGTGAAGTCCGGGAAGAGCGTCGGCACGGCCACGAGCGGGGTCTTGCCCAGGCCCGTCCACTGGGAGAGG
>JAHWKV010000158.1 GCA_019347725.1 Actinomycetota bacterium | reverse complement strand
TTCTTCGAGCCAGGCGAACAGGTCGGCCGCTCTGTCGCGCATCCGGTCCTGGACATAGACCTTGCCCGCACGATCTCGGGAGAAGGCGACGTCCATGCGGGTGAGGACGCCCTCCTTCAGATAGGTCTGCCACTCGGCCTGGTAGAGGAAGTCGCTGCGGAAGTTGCGCTCGCCGAAGAAGAGCCAGGAGCGGCCGCCGGCGCGGCGCGCCTCCCGTTCGGTGATGCGGGGACCGAGGCCCGGTTTGATCACCATGCGCAGCCGTGCCAGCGCCCGGATCGTCTCCAGGCCGGCGATGCCGTCCTCGTCGATGGAAAGGTTGCGTTGAAAGTCGCGCAGCGCAGACGCGGTGCCGAAGCCGAATATCCCGTCGTGTTTGCCGGCGGTAAAGCCCAGGGCGTTGAGGCTGGCTTGCAGCTCCCTCACGTCGTCGCCGCGAAGGAAGGGCTCACTAAGGCGCAACGGGCGGTCGCCCAACGTCCACGAGCTCTCGACAAGCGCCCGCCAGGTGGCCTCTCCGACTATTCCGTCAACATCGAGCCCCCAGCGTTGCTGGAACTCCTTAATCGTTGTCTCGGTGGAGGGCCCGAAGGTGCCCCCCAGCTCGGACGGCTCGATGACGAAGCCTAGATGCTCGAGACGCGCCTGGAAGTCGGCCACGGCGCGATGGCGGTGACCGCGTCTAATTAGTTCCACGAGTTCAGCCTAATCTGTCGCCCGGACACGCGCGTTGCGGGTGCTGTCTGGAGAGCTAGTGGCCCTGGATCTCCAGCCACCGCTCGGCGTCCATGGCGGCCATGCACCCCGTGCCCGCGGCGGTCACGGCCTGACGGTACACGTGGTCGGCGACGTCTCCGGCTCCGAAGACGCCCTCGACGCTGGTACGGGTCGCAAGTTGGGAGCCGGGGCTCCAGTCGTTCGTCAAATCGTGACCCACCAGCAGGTAGCCGGTGGGGTCGAGCTCCAGCTTGCCCTCAAACAGCGACGTGTTGGGTATGTGCCCGATGGCCACGAATAAGCCGGCCACGTCTAGCTCCTTCTTTTCGCCCGTTACTGAGTCTTCCAGCTCCAGGGCCGACACCTTATCGTCGCCCCTGACGTCGGTGACGACCTTATTCCACGCAAAGTCGATCTTGGGGTTGGAAAGTGCGCGGTCCTGCATGATCTTGGACGCCCGCAGCTGGTCTCTGCGGTGGACCAGGGTGACGTTAGAGGCGAATCGAGTGAGGAAGGTGGCCTCTTCCACGGCCGAATCTCCGCCGCCGACCACCGCCAGAGGCTGATCTCGAAAAAAGGCTCCGTCGCAGGTGGCGCAGGTAGACACGCCCCGGCCCATGAGGCGGGACTCGCTCGCCAGCCCAAGCGTTTTGGCGGTGGCGCCGGTCGAGACGATGACGGAGTCCGCGGTGTAGAGATCCTCGCCTACGAACACCTTGAAGGGACGGGAGTCGAAGTCCACCTCGGAGACGTCCTCGGTGATGAAGGTGCTCCCGAAGCGCTGAGCCTGCTTGCGGAAAGTGTCCATTAGCTCCGGCCCCAAGATACCGTCGACGAAGCCTGGATAGTTCTCAACGTCGGTGGTCAGCATCAGCTGGCCTCCGGCCTCGAAACCTTCTATGACCAGGGGCGCCAGGTTGGCGCGGGCGGTGTAAAGGGCAGCGGTCAGGCCGGAGGGACCCGAGCCTATGATGATTACGGAATGATGACTTTTCATAGCAAGCAGCATAACCCCCGTCGGCGTAGCTTTATTCCGAACAACCGGTCATCCGGCATCTTACCGAAACGCTCAGGGTAGCCTTTATGTGTGGAAACGAACAAGCGGGAAAAGGACCTCTTCTGCGTAAACCACCCGCGGGAGGCCACCCGAATTCGCTGCAGTTCGTGCGATTCACCTATATGTGTTCGCTGCATGAATGAGGCTGCGGTGGGGATCAAGTGTCCGCAGTGCGCGCGCACGGAGGTCAACCCCTTGACCCGTAAGCGCCGGAACAAGGGAGCAGCCGCCGGTCTGGTGGCCGCCACGGTGCTGGGAGCGGCGGCAGTGTTCCTGATCCCCAGCGCCGGTTTCGGCTACTTGATCTCTCCGGCGATGGGCCTCATCGTGGGCGCGGTTGTCCGGAAGACGGGCGGCACCGGTTGGGGCGCACAGGCGGCGGCGGCCGCGGTGTGCGGTCTGGCGCTCGGGCGTCTGTTGGTGGGAGTTCCGTTTTTGTTCCTGTTGACTCCTCGTCCGCTGATCGGGACCGCTTTGGCCGCCGCCGCGGCCACCTTCGCCGCGTCCCGCTAGGGGACCGGGCTACAACGCTTCGGTACCCATCTCTCCGGTTCGAATGCGGTAAGCCTGTTCTACCGGAAGCACGAAGATCTTGCCGTCGCCGATCTTGCCGGTGCGGGCCGACGCCATGATCGCCTCGACGACCGATTCCACCTGGTCGTCATCGCACAAGACCTCGACCTTTACCTTTGGGACGAAGTCCACCTGGTATTCAGATCCTCTGTAGACCTCCGTGTGGCCGCGCTGGCGACCGAAGCCGCGCGCTTCGGTAACGGTCATGCCCTGGACTCCGGCCAGGCGCAGGGCTTCTTTGACCTCCTCCAACTTGAACGGCTTGACGACCGAGGTGATCATCTTCATCCAACCAACCTCCTGCTAGTAAGGGCTGTGGGTGCTAAGACCCAGGGCAGAAGCCTCCTGCCCTGGGTTTTGGGTCCTAGTGGGTCGACATGGTGCCCCCGCCCTCAGCGTAGGTGTAGGCGGCCTCAGCGTGCTGGGAAAGGTCAAGACCTTCCATCTCCTCGTCCTCGCTCACCCTCAGGCCCACGAGCTTGTCGGTGATGAACAGCAGGGCCAAAGAGGCGATCAGCGAGTACACAGCGGTTGCCGCAACCGCGATGAGCTGTTTGGGCACCAAGGACGCGTCCCCGTACAACAGGCCATCGGCCCCAGCTGCGTTGACGGCGGTGGTGGCGAATACGCCGGTCAAAACCGCACCCACCAGCCCACCGACGAAGTGCACGCCCACGACGTCCAGCGAGTCGTCGTAGCCGAGTTTCGGCTTCAACGACACTGCCGCGTAGCAGATCATGCCGGCGACCAAACCGATGACCACGGCCGCCCACGGTTCCACGAAACCTGCCGCCGGGGTGATGGCCACGAGCCCGGCGACGGCCCCGGTTGCGGCGCCGACCGTGGTGGGGGCCTTGTGTTGCATCCACTCCGGCAACAACCAGCCCAGCATGCCGGCTGCGGCGCCGAGATGGGTGGCCACTAGAGCACCGGAAGCCACTCCGTCGGCAGCCAGGGCGCTGCCGCCGTTGAACCCGAACCAGCCGAACCACAAAATGGCGGCGCCGGTGACGACCATGGGTGTGTTGTGGGGCCGCATTGCCTCCTGCGGGTACCCCTTTCGCTTGCCCAGGTAGATAGCCGCGGCAAGCGCGGCAACCCCTGCGTTGATGTGCACGACGGTGCCTCCGGCAAAATCCAGGGCGCCGACGTTCCCCTCGCCGCCACCGAGCCAACCGCCGCCCCATACCCAGTGCGCCACCGGCGAGTAGACGAGGACCGACCACAGCGCCATGAACACCATGTAGCCCTTGAACTTCATCCGCTCGGCAAAGGCGCCGGTGATCAGGGCGGGAGTAATAACGGCGAACATCAATTGAAAGATCATGTAGGTGCTGTGCGGAATCGTGGGAGCTATGTCGGACGCTTCGGCGCCCACGCCGTTGAGAAACAAGAAGTCCAGACCGCCGACCACTTTGCCTACGTCGCTTCCGAAGGCGAGGGTATAGCCGACCATCATGAAGACCACCGAGATCAATCCAAGCGCGAAGAACGAGTGCATGATGGTACCCAGAACATTCTTCGAGCGGACGAGCCCGCCGTAAAACAAAGCCAATCCTGGGGTCATGAACATCACCAACGCGGCGCTGACCAGTATCCAGGCTGTATCACCCGAGTCGATTTCCGGCATGTCGCTCCTCTCCGCCGAGCTCTGCTGCGAGCTTGATAGAAGGGGACGCTACCGGGTCACTGTTTCTGCTTTGTTAACAAACGTTTCACAGCCGCGACTCAGAGCGGTACAGGATGGCTGCCTCCAAGTCCGACCCCGTCAACCGGATGCAGTCCCGGCTGCTAACGATCAGGGTATGGATCCTCTCGTACTCACCACCCCGACCC
>JAHWKV010000157.1 GCA_019347725.1 Actinomycetota bacterium | reverse complement strand
CATGAAGATCGCCTGAAGTGTCTCGGCGAGGATAGGGGCGATGGAGAGGACCTGGACACTGTCCAGCTCCTGGATGTCGGGGTTGACCGGGAGGGTGTTGGTGACGATGACCTCGTCGATCGGTGCGTTCTTGATGCGGTCGAGCGCCGGTTCGGAGAAGATGCCATGGGTGGCGGCGACG
This sequence comes from Actinomycetota bacterium, assembly GCA_019347725.1. Classification (GTDB taxonomy): domain Bacteria; phylum Actinomycetota; class CADDZG01; order JAHWKV01; family JAHWKV01; genus JAHWKV01. Next base: position 4,005 of record JAHWKV010000157.1, on the reverse strand, counting down.
CGGACCGACAAGGCCCCGAAGTCGCGCACCATGCCCGCCGCGTTGCACACGGTCCCGGCGGTGTCGATCATGTCGTCAACCACCAGGCAGCGCTTGCCCTCGACATCACCGATCAGCCCGGTGGTCTTGGAGACGTTGCGCACGTCGGTCTGGCGGCTCTTGTTCATGACCGCTATGGGTGCGTGCAGGTGCCGGGAGAACTTGGCGGCGTGCCCGGCCCGGCCCGCATCCGGCGCCACGATCACCAGGTTATCGGGGTAGTTGCTCTCCACATAAGCGGACAGGATCGGCAGTGCGGTGAGGTGGTCCACCGGCCCGTTGAAGAAACCCTGCGTCTGGCCGCTGTGCAGGTCCACGGTCAGCACCCGGTCGGCCCCCGCGGCCTCGAGCAGGTCCATAACCAGCCGGGCCGAGATCGGCTCCCGGGCCAGCGATTTGCGGTCCTGGCGGGAGTACCCATAAAAGGGGATCACCGCGTTGATGCGCTTGGCGCTGGCGCGCTTGAGCGCGTCGATCATGAACAGCTGCTCCATGATCATCTCGTTGACGGGGTGACAGTGGCTTTGCACCACAAAAGCATCGGTTCCCCGCACCGACTCGTGGTAGCGCACGTAGACCTCACCCGAGGCAAACCTGGTGACCTCCACATCACCCAGGCGCATGCCGAGGTGATCGGCTATCTCCGTCGACAGCTCGGGGTTTGAGCTCCCCGAGAAAATCATCGCCCGCTTTTTCACGGAAATCTGCATTTAGTCGGTCTCCAGGTTCCGCTTTCTGAAAGGTTTGGCCGGTATTCCCGCAACGATCTGCCCTTCCTCCACATCCTTGGTCACCACCGAACCGGCGCCGGTTCCCGCGTTTTTGCCCACTGTGACGGGCGCGACCAGGGTGGTGTCGGAACCGGTGAACGCACCATCGGACACCACGGTTTTCGACTTTACCTTGCTCTCCGTATCGTAGTTGGCCGTGATCGTGCCCGCGCCCAGGTTCACGCCGCGGCCGATCTCGGCGTCGCCTACATAGGAAAGGTGGGGAACCTTGGAACCGGGGCCGACCGTGGATCCCTTGATCTCCACGAACGAACCCGCCTTGGAGCCGGCCTCCAAATGGGTACCGGGGCGCAGCGAGGTGAAGGGGCCGACCGTCACGCCGGGGCCGACGTGCACGCCGCGGGCCACGCAGAACAAAACTTCGGCCCCGTCGTCGACCTGGGTGTCGACCAGCACCGCCGACGGCCCGATCGTGCAGGCCGAACCCACTCTGGTATCGCCTTCGAGCATCGTCATCGGCCTGAGCACGCTCTGCGCTCCCACCTCGACCCCGACATCCACGTAAGTATTGGACGGATCCTCTATCGTCACCCCGTCGAGGGCCAGCCGGCGCAGCTTTCGGTCCCACAGCACCCGGGCGGCGGCAGCCAGTTGCAGGCGGTCGTTGACCCCCTGTATCTCGGTCGGGTCGGCAGCCGGCTCGGTAGCCAGCCTGCCGTTGCCCACCATGGCCCGGGCGGCCTGCGGCAGGTAGTACTCCCCTTGCGAATTGTCATTGTCCATGAGCTCAAGCGCCTGCATCAGCCCCCCGGGCTCAAAGCACCAGATGCCGCTGGAGACCTCCTGGATGGCGCGCTCTTCCTCACCGGCATCCGCGTGCTCGACCACGCCGGTGCAGAGGCCCTGCTCGTCTCTGGTCACCCGCCCGTAGCCGGTCGGGTCGTCGAGCTTGGCGGTGAGCAGGGTTACCGCCTCGCCGCTTTGGCGGTGCCGCTCGGCTAGAGCCTGCAGAGTCGGGGTTGTTATCAACGGGGCGTCGCCGGCCAAGACCATAACCATGCCGTTAAAGCCGGCCAGATGGTCCCGGCATCTGCGCACCGCGTCTCCGGTGCCCAGCAACTCGGTCTGCTCGACGAATTCCGCTTGCGGCCACCGGCCGGAGACTTCGGCCACCACCTGCTCGGCGCCGTGGCCGACCACAACCATAAGCTTGGACAGCCCCTCGAGCGCGGACACCGCGGACATGACGTGCTGCACAAGAGGGCGGCCGGCGGCCGGGTGCAGGACCTCGGGGAGATCGGACCGAAAGCGCTTGCCGGCCCCGCAGCCAGGATTACGGCCGCAATAGGTTCGGGGTTCCGCTCGTTCACTACTTCATCACTCCAAGCTCCGGGACAAGGATTCGAACCTTGACTAAGGGATCCAAAATCCCTGGTGCTGCCGTTACACTATCCCGGAAATCGGCACCACAAAAGACCGGGTGCACACCTACATTTAACACCCTTCCCCGGACACGACCTCGGCTCCGACATCGGTGCTGTGCACAACCTCTATCCGCTCGAATCCGGTTTCGGCGGCTGAGGCAACCTCACGGGCGTGAGCCTCATCCCTGCATAACCCGGCGATGGCGGATCCGCTGCCGGTCATAACCGCACCGAGCCCCCCGGCCCTAACCATCTCGCTCTTGCGTTGCCTGAGCTCGGGAAGCAGGTCAAATGCCGCTATCTCCAGCTCGTTGGACAGGTTCTGCGCCACGGTCTCCACATCCCCGGCCTTCAGTGCCTCGGTGAGAGCTGCGACCGACCCGGAAACGCCGCTCTCGCCGGTTGGGGAGGTTTCATTAAATGTAGCCTTCGAACGTGCCCGGGTCCCGTTGCCGGACGGAACGTGGCCGGCCGGAATCATCTCGTCGAACCTTTTGTAGACCTCCGGCGTTTTGAGCAGGAAGTCGGAGACCCCTATCACCCACCACAGCGGTCCGGCGCATTCCATCGGCTGCAGCTCATCACCGATGCCGGTGGCCAGCGCGGTGCCGCCGAGCAGACAAAACGGTACGTCGGCGCCCAACTGACGGGCGAACCCGTCGACATCCAGGGGGTTGGCTACCGAGCGGTCCTGTAGCTGCCGCAGCGCCAGCAGGGCGGCCGCGGCATCGGCGCTGGCGCCCCCCAACCCGGCCCCCACGGGAATCCTCTTCTCCAGGTCGATGGCGGGGCGTCTGTCTCCCTCAAAGCGGGATACGACCACCGTGCGCTCTACGATGTCGGGCCGGTCGGGGATCTCACCCCGCAGACCCTCAGCCCAGTAGATATTCACGCTGGCGTGGTCTGAGGCAGTTACGGTCAGCTGGTCGGCCAGGCTGATCGACTGCATGATCGTCTCCAGGTCGTGATAGCCGTCCGGGCGGCGTCCCCGCACGCTTAGGTACGGGTTTATCTTGGCCCGGGCCAGAGCTCTTATCACCGTAGCGTCTCCGTCAATTTCGCAAACTCCTCGAGATCCAGCGACTCCGCCCTCGCTCCGGGTAAAAGTCCCGCACGCTGCAGCGCCTCCTCAACATCGGTCACGGGCATCTGCAGAACCGACGCCAGCGAATTGCGCACGGTCTTGCGACGCTGGCCGAAAGCCGCCCGAACCACTCGCATAAGCTCATCATCGCCTACGGCGACCGGCGGCGCTCGCCGCGTCAATCTAACAAGCAGAGACTCCACGTGCGGAACCGGCCAGAACACCGTGGACGGAACCTTGCCCAAAACACGGCTCCGGCAATGGTAGGCGACCAAAAGACTCACGGCGCCGTAGGTTTTGGAGCCGGGACCGGCCACCAGCCTCTCGCCGGCCTCTCTCTGGACCATGATGACGAAATCGAAGATGTCCGGTGCCCGCTGCAGCAAGTTGGCGATGAGCGGCGTGGCCAGGTTGTAAGGCAGATTGGCCACCAGACGGTGCGGTACACCGGCGGTTAGCTGTGCAAAGTCGACATCCATCGCGTCGGCAGCCAGGACCGTGACGTTAGCCACAGGATCCAGCACCTCCACAAGCGCGGGGAGCAGCTTGCGGTCCAGCTCGATGGCGGTCACCTGCGCGGCGGACTCGGCCAGGGCCAGGGTCAAAGAGCCGAAACCCGCCCCCACCTCTATGACCCGGTCGGAGGAGGACACCCCGGCCAGCCGCACGATACGCCGGATGGTGTTGGGGTCGACGACGAAGTTTTGCCCCAGCGACCTCGACGGGG
>JAHWKV010000156.1 GCA_019347725.1 Actinomycetota bacterium | reverse complement strand
TTCCCAGTCGCTGAGTCGTCTTTTCACCCTGACCGGGGACCGCAAGTACGCGGAAGCGGTGTTCACACTTAACGACAAATTGCTCGAGCTGCAGGACAGAACGGATCACGTAGGCCGGTTTTACGATCCGGACACCCCTGAATACGGCAGTCCACACACATCATCCGATGCTGTCTTCACCGAGGGCTTGGCTTATGCCTTGGAGCTGGCGCAGGCAGTTGATGACGCTGAGCGCATCGAGCGATACAGGGAGGCTCTGGAACTTGCCCTAGATCATCTGATGAGCCTGCAGTACACGGAAGCTAGTAGCGTAGGTCTTCCTCAACCGGAGCGGGCCCTTGGAGGATTCCGAACCTCTGACCAGGATCCCCGCATCAGGATAGACAGTGTGCAGCACACAATAGATGCCTACAAGAAAGCCCTTTCGATCCTTGAGTCTTGAAAATCTCCACTCGCTAGTGATGGTTTGCCTTTACCGCTATCACCTGGAGCTCAGCGCAAAGTGCAGGCAAACCGATGGCCTTACTAAGCAGGACAACTCGGTTCCAGACTTTCTTTAGCGGTACCAACGCCCCAGCAAGGCTGCGGTTCGCCACGCATTCTTCGGTGACCCCATATATTCGTAGGACCGGTTGCCGTTAGGCCGACTGAAAACAAAAAAGTTCGGCGTGGTGAGCGGAAACCCGCCTCCGGGCTTGAGTAGAGCAAAATCCGGACTGTGGTTCCAAATTATGTTTGTCCCTTGTATTCCGGCATACATAAGTAAAGACTGGCTTTGAATAACCCTTTAAACTAAATCTTGTACAAACGTCGTACACGACAAAAAGCGCAGTACTGCACTCGAGGGACTACGACGAAAGCATTGTCCCGGTGCGCTAAACCGAACTGGAGGAAGCAAGTGCAACTTAAGAAACTATTTGGGGCTTTCATGTTGCTGGCCATGGTTGCCGCACTGATGGTCCCCACCGCGTCGGCTATTCATGGAGGAGGCCACGACGGCCTTCTAGCCGCGTTGGATGTCGATGGCGGCGGCGACGGGGATGTCGAAGTCGACGTCGAACTTGAGGCCGACGAAGGCGGCGAAGGCGGCGAGTCCGGCGACGGCGGTGCCGGCGGCGATAGCGGTCCCGGGGGCGAAGGCGGTGCCGGTGGCGACAGCGGCGACGCCGTAGGCGGTTCCGGTGACGGCGGCGCTGGCGGCGACGGCGTCGGCGGTGACGGCGGTGACGGCGGTGGAGTCGGCGGTGATGGCGGCGGCGGTGGCGCTGCAGGTGGTTCCGGCGACTGGGCCGGCGCTACGACCGGCGGCGGTAACGGCGGCGGGGGCGACGGTGGTGCCGGTGGTGCCGGTGCTTGCGACGGCAGCACAGACGACGGTGTCACCACCGCTTGCTCCGGCGGCGCTGGCGGCGACGGCACCGGTGGTGCTGGCGGCGACGGAGACGGCGGCGACGCTGAGTCCGGCGACGCCGGTGACGGCGAAGAAGGCGGCGAGTCCGGCGACGCTGGTGACGGCGGCGAGTCCGGAGATGCTGGCGACGGCGGCGACAGCACGGTACTCGACCTCGACGGTGAAGACGCCGAGGAAGGTGACATCGCAGAAGGGTTTTGGTGCCACCACCCGAGCGAGAACGCGGCCCCCGATCACAGCGGGGACACCCTGCTCGAAAACCCTGGGACGGGTCACTTTCAGGACGGAGGTACACACGAACGTGACCATCCCGCGGAGATAGGTCCCGATGGTGAACCCACCTGCGAGATCGGCTAAGTAGTCCAGCCCGTTAAAGAAACAGAAGGGGGCGGGAAAAACCGCCCCCTTCTCGCGTCACTATGGTTCTGCCCCCTAATTCAGGCTAGCCAGAAGGGTCATTTACCGACGGGGCGATAAGTCTTCCCCAAAGGTGACACTCCACCGTCTTACTTATCGATCAGCCTAGGATAAGCAAATGCCCGCCAGAAACTTTTGGCCTACATCCGTTCGACGTCTCGCAGTAAGGCTGGCCGAGATCGTTGTGTCGCGCTACGGCTTCGGCTTCCCGCCTGGGCACTATTACTCCCCGATCCCATCCGAAGCAGACATACGGCGTGGAGAAGCTAACCTCATGGACCCTCCAGCACAGCTTCCAGGCATCGATTTCAACACCGACCGTCAGCTCGAGCTTCTCAAGGCGTTCAAACCCTTACATGCAGATCAGCCGTTTCCCGTCACCCAGACCGAAGGCATTCGCTATTACTTCGACAACGACTTCTTTGGGTACGGCGACGGTCTGGCACTCCACTGCTTAATGCGCCACTTGGAGCCAAAACAAATTATCGAGGTAGGGTCGGGTTTCTCCTCCGCTTTGATGCTTGACACTAATCAAAGATTTCTCGATGGACGAGTTGCAATCACGTTCATAGAGCCTTACCCGGAAAGATTGCGTTCACTACTCCTGGCCGGCGATGAAGAGGGCGCCATCCTTTTGACCGTGCCGCTGCAGGAGGTCGATCCCGGTCTCTTTGGAGCTTTAAAGGCCGGAGATATTCTCTTCATAGATTCCAGCCACGTCAGTAAGGTCGGGAGCGATGTCAATTGGCTCCTTTTCGAGGTGCTACCGCACCTTGCTCCGGGGGTCTTTGTGCATTTCCACGACATTTTTTATCCGTTCGAGTACCCAACTGAGTGGCTTGAGCGGGGCCATGTATGGAATGAGGCGTATCTGCTGCATGCCTTTCTCATGTTCAACGATTGCTTCGACATCGCCTTTTTTAATTCTTACCTTGCTATACATCACCATGATTCGCTGGCTCGGAACCTACCAATGGCAAGCAAGAATCCCGGCGCCAGTGTCTGGCTTGAGCGGAAAGGATGACTTCGTCTAAGAACAGCGCTAGGGGCGGGTACGGCGACGCACAAAGTCGGTCAGGCCCCGGGCCTGAAGTGCCAGCATCTTGCGTTCCTCGTTAGACCTTGGGGCAACAGCTCCCCGCAAAAGGCGTTTCGCCGTAGCTGCAAGCTCCCGGTACAAATACCGCCGTGGCGCCATCTCCCTAATGAACTCCAGCTGGTTGCGAACCCTTAGATAGGCGGGTATGGGAGAAGGCTCCTGCCACGCACAAGCCGAAGGTACACATTCCACTCGCCATCCCAGCTCGGTCATCTTCAGCAGGTATTCAGTCTCTTCGTAGTAGAGGAAGTACCGCTCGCTAAGGGGTCCCGCGTCCTGCAGAGCTTTGGCGCGAAATAGGATGCAGGCCCCATCCACCCACTGCGTTCGCAGGGGTGATCGGTCGACCCAATCCGAAACCAAGTCGCCGGTTCCACGATGATTCGGTCGCCAGCTGCGAGGATCGATAGTTCCCCCCGCCGACCATATGACCGCCGGGTCGCTGAGGTAGCCGATCAAGGGTCCTACGGCGCCCGTTGACGGGGACGCATCAAGCCTCTTTTCTAACTCCTCCAAAGCGTTGTCGGCGAGCACGCATTCGTGGGTCAGCAGCAAGCAATAACGCATGCCCTTCTGGGCCAGGTGCGCAATTCCCTGATTCATTCCGGCCGCATAACCACGATTCTCGACTGACTCAATAATCTCTAGATCTGGGTATGCCTTTCGGAGTTGAGCTACCGATTCATCGCCAGAGCAATTATCGACCACCAAGATATGATCGGGTAGACGAGACTGAGCCCTCAGCGCATCTAGGCACTTCGCTATGCGCGGCCAAAAGCGGTAGTGGAGTATCACCGCGCCAATTTTCACAAGTCGGACCTTTCAAAAAGGTATTCTGCCGCGCTATATGATCGGATGCTAATGGTGGGAGATGCCACGACTCAGGTTGCCGAGCTAGCGATCGTCATCGTCAATTGGAACACGCGCGAGCTTCTGAAGAATTGCCTTGAGTCGCTGCCAGTCCGGTCCAAAGACCTACATGTCAAAGTGGTCGTAGTCGACAATGGGTCGTCGGACCAAAGCCGCGAGATGGTGGAGCGAGGCTTCCCCGACGTCGATTTGATGCACAACCCGGTCAATGTTGGGTTTGCGGCCGCCAATAATCAGGCTCTTAGCAACTTCAATTCCGATTTCGTACTGCTACTCAACAGCGACACAAGAATCGTTGACGACGCCATCCAGGTCATGCTGGAGTACCTGAAGGCTCACTCGGATGTTGCTGCGGTCGCACCACAATTGACTCATCCCCAGCATCGCTTTCGCGTCCTTTC
>JAHWKV010000155.1 GCA_019347725.1 Actinomycetota bacterium | reverse complement strand
AGACTTCGGGATCGGGAGTCATTGATGCAAAGCCCCTTCCTCGTTCCTTGCCTTTCCATTGCACCCACGCGTAAACCGGTAAATGGAGGCTTGTTACCGAGCGCACCCGCAGCCCAATAACGTCGTTCCCCGCTGAGCTTGGGGCGTTTATTGGTCCTCTCTAAGGGTATCTGGGCCACAGAGCCCGTAGCGATTGCCGGCACCGGCAACCGGCGAACGGAATGTAGAGACACGGTTTCGCGTTTCCGCATAGCCGACCTTCCGGGCCAAACCGCACGTAACCGCCGGCGAAAGGGGACAGCATGGGTGCGACAGTTGGAGACTTTCTGGTAAATCGCCTGGCCGACTGGGGGATTAGCCGCATCTACGGCTATCCCGGCGACGGCATCAACGGCATCGTCGGCGCTTTGGATAGAGCATCCGAGCGAGTCGACTTCGTCCAGGTACGGCATGAAGAGATGTCGGCGTTTATGGCATGTGCGCACGCCAAGTTCACCGGAGAAGTCGGTACGTGCCTGGCGACATCGGGCCCTGGAGCCATTCACCTACTGAACGGCCTGTACGACGCCAAGATGGATCATCAGCCCGTGGTTGCGATAGTCGGCCAACAGGCGGCGAGCGCCCTGGGCGGCCACTACCAGCAGGAAGTCGATCTCATATCCCTGTTCAAGGACGTCGCGCATGAGTACGTGCATATGGCCTCGTCCCCAGACCAGGTGCGACATCTGATCGACCGGGCCGTGCGGATAGCTGCCGACGAGAGGACCGTCACCTGCGTCATCGTCCCCAACGACGTTCAGGAGATGGATGCCGTCGAGGCACCGGCACGCGCCCACGGGACCATTCATTCGAGCGTCGGCTACTCGAAGCCTCGAATAACTCCGTATGAGGAAGATTTGGAACGGGCCGCTGAGGTGCTCAACTCCGGAGAGCGTGTTGCCATGCTGGTCGGAGCCGGAGCCCTGCAAGCCGCCGATGAGGTAATCGAGGTTGCGGACCTACTGGGCGCCGGGGTCGCCAAAGCGCTTTTGGGGCGGACCGCGCTCGACGATGATCTTCCGTTCGTGACCGGGTCGATAGGCCTTCTCGGTACCAAACCCAGCTGGGAGATGATGGTCAATTGCGACACCTTGCTGATGGTGGGCACCAGCTTCCCGTATTCGGAGTTTCTACCCAAGGAGGGGCAAGCTCGAGCGGTCCAGATCGACATCGACGGCAAGATGATCGGCATACGCTACCCGACTGAAGTCAACCTGGTGGGCGACAGCGCTCTGACGCTTCAAGCTCTAATCCCCTACCTCAGGCGTAAGAGCGACAGGCAGTGGCGCGAGGGCATTGAAGAGAACGTCTCCGAGTGGTGGCAAATAGTAGAGGGCCGGGCGATGCAAAGCGCCGACCCGATAAACCCGCAGCGCGTCTTCCACGAACTGTCGCCCAAGCTTCCGCACAACTGCATCATGACCACTGACTCGGGTTCGGCGGCCAACTGGTTTGCTAGAGATCTCAAGGTCAAGCAGTCCATGATGGCTTCCCTGTCCGGCAATCTCGCCACCATGGGATGTGCCGTGCCGTACGCGATCGGAGCCAAGTTTGCTTACCCGGACCGGCCGGTTCTCGCCTTCGCCGGCGACGGCGCTATGCAGATGAACGGCCTCAACGAACTGATCACGGTCGCCAAGTACTACGAGCGCTGGAAGGACCCGCGCTTTATCGTGTTGGTACTTAACAACCGGGACCTCAACCAGGTCACCTGGGAGCAGCGGGCCATGGCAGGCGATCCCAAGTTTGTCGGATCGCAGTCGCTTCCCGACTTCCCTTACGCGCGCTTTGCTCAGCTGCTGGGCCTGCACGGCATGCGGGTCGAAGATCCTGAGGAACTAGCAGGTGCCTGGGACACGGCGCTTAACAGCGACCGTCCCGTGGTGCTTGAGGCGGTCACCGACCCCGACATTCCCCCGCTTCCGCCTCACGTGAAATTCGAACAGTCCAAATCGCTGATGTTCGCGCTGGCTAAGGGCGACGTGGACACCTTCGGCGTAGTGGAGAGGGCGTTCAAGGGCAAGCTGGAAGAATTCCTTCCGCATGGCCGGCGCTAAGGCTCACAAAGACGAAAACACAGTAGGCGGCGCCGCCACGGAGAAGGCCGGCACGGGTATCGCCATAAACAGCGTGGAGACCGCCGCCTACCGGATCCCGACCGACTTTCCAGAATCTGACGGGACCCTGGAGTGGGACTCCACAACGATCGTGGTTGTAGAGGCGCAAGCTGCAGGCCACAAGGGAGTAGGCTATACCTACGCCGCCGCTGCGGTGGCGAAGCTGATCGAGAGCACCCTGGCTCCGGTGGTCATAGGGCGCGATGGTCTAATGGTCTCCGCCTGCTGGCTGGCCATGCACAGAGCGGTACGCAACCTGGGCCACGACGGACTAACGCAGATGGCCATCGCCGCAGTCGACACCGCGCTGTGGGACCTAAAGGCCCACCTGCTCGGATTGCCCATGGTGACCCTGCTGGGACAGTGGCATGAGAGTGTCCCCGTCTACGGCAGCGGCGGCTTCACTTCCTACCCGGTTGATAGGCTTCAACGGCAGCTGGCCGGCTGGGTCGAACAGGGCATTCCCAGGGTCAAGATGAAGGTCGGGCGTGACCCCGGCCAAGACCTAAGCCGAGTGCGTGCCGCACGGGAGGCGGTCGGTGAGGAGACCCAACTCTTCGTCGACGCCAACGGGGCTTACGAGACCAAACAAGCCCTGAACCAGGCAGAGAAGTTCGCCGACCTGGACGTCGTGTGGTACGAAGAGCCCGTCTCCTCCGACGATCTCGACGGCTTGAGGTTCTTACGCTGGAATTGCCCACCACCCATCGAGGTGACCGCCGGCGAGTACGGCTTTGGGCTCGACTATTTCATGACCATGCTGCAGGCACAGGCGGTCGACGTGATTCAACCCGATATCACCAGGTGTGGGGGCATCACAGGCTTTTTGGATGTCGCAAGCCTGTGCCGGGCCTATCACGTTCCGCTCTCGGCACATACCGCGCCCCAAGTGGACATTCACGTCTGTGCTTGTGTGTTGCCGCTGCGGCACATCGAATACTTTCACGACCACGTGCGCGTAGAGCAGCTGCTGTTCGACGGCGCCCTAATACCGAAAGACGGGTCGGCGCGGCCCGACAAATCGCGTCCAGGACTGGGTCTCGAGCTAAAACGCTCCGACGGACACCGGTGGCTTGTTGCGGCAAGTCGGGGCTGGGACGATCAACCGGAAGGAGTGCGCCCGTGAAGCAGCTAACAACCGACACAGGCCGAAGAGACTGGGATGACCTCGACATCGACGTAGAGGCCTTAATTGCCGAACTCCACGACACAGTAGAAGGCGAGGTTAGATTCGACCGGGGCAGCCGGGCGCTTTACGCCACCGATGCGTCCAACTACCGGCACGTGCCGATTGGGGTGGTCCTGCCGAAAACTATCAACGACGTGGTGGCGACCCACGCCGCCTGCCATCGCTATGCTGCCCCGGTGCTGGCCCGCGGCAGCGGCACCAGTTTGTCGGGCGAGACGGTAAACGTCGCAGTGGTGATGGACTTCTCCAAATACCTGCACGGCATTTTGGATATCGATCCAGACAACAAGTTAGCTCGGGTGGAGCCCGGTGTTGTTCATGATCAGCTTTCCGAGCAGACCCTTAAACACCACCTCGTTTTTGCTCCCGATCCCTCCACTCACGCCTACTGCACAGTGGGCGGCAACGTAGGGAACAACTCTTGCGGCGTGCACTCCGTTCAGGCCCAGGGCCTCGGCGAGGGGCCTCGGACCTCGGACAACGTTGAGGAGATGGAGGTCCTCACGTATGACGGATACAGGATGCGAGTGGGACCCACGAGCCCGGAAGAACTGGAAAAGATCATCGCCGCCGGCGGCCGCCGTGGCAAGATATATTCGGACTTGGCGCAGTTGGCCGAAGATTACGCTGAGATGATCAGGGAGCGCTTTCCCGATATCCCCCGCCGGGTATCCGGCTATAACCTCGACGAGCTACTGCCGGAAAACGGCTTCAACGTGGCCCGAGCCCTGGTTGGCACAGAAGGAACCTGCGTCACCGTGCTCAACGCGACTCTTAAGTTGGTACACGACCCGCCGGTTCGCACCCTGGCGGTTGTTGGCTACACCGATATCTTCGAGGCAGGCAACCACATTCCGCGCAT
>JAHWKV010000154.1 GCA_019347725.1 Actinomycetota bacterium | reverse complement strand
GGCGTAGCCATGAACCCCAAGATAAGCCACTGGGGGATGGTTACGCCGGCGACCTGCGGATGGAAGTACCGAAGAAGCTCCTGCAGCCCGAGGAAGTACCACGGCGCCTTGGACGGGTTGGGCGTCACGTTGACGTTGGCCAGCTCGCGCAGCTCGGCGTTTACAAATGTGGAGACGACCACTAGGAAAGCCGTAACTGCCAGCAGCGACACGAACTCCGACGCCATCAGATGAGGCCACACGTTGACCCGGTCGATCGGCTCCTTCTCTACCCTTTGGATCGCTTCGGGCTTGACTACCGCCAGCAGGCGCTGCATCCGCTCCGGCGACGGAGCGTCGCCGCCGATGGCTGTAGCCTGACCGGTGCCCTGGGCGCTTGCCGGCGCCTGGGTCGCGGTCGCAGCCGCGGGAGCTTGCGCTGCAGCTGCAGGCTTCTCAGCAGCAGGCTTCTCGGCGGCAGCGGCCGGTTTGTCAGCAGCAGGCTTCTCGGCCGGAGCCTTGGCGGGCTCGCCTCCACCTTTTTCGGCCTTCTTGGCGCGGTGGCGAGCGGCTTTGGCTCGGGCTTCGGCAACCGCCGGAGAAGAGCCCTTGCCCTGCTCCTCCGCAAGCGTCTGGTCGTATATTTCGTCAGGGGTGGGCATCAGCGCATCCTATCCGTGTGAATAGCCATTTAGAGCGGTCCCGAGATGCCGCCGTCCTTGCGGACCCGCCAAAAATGGACGGCGATCACGATCGTGATCACAAAAGGCAGGGCCAGAACGTGCAGTGTGTACCATCGGATCAGTGTCTCCGAGCCGATCTGTACGCCTCCTAACAGAACGAACGACACTTCCTTGCCGATCAATGGTGATTCGTAACCCATCTGCGTACCCACTGTGACGGCCCACACTGCGAGCTGGTCCCATGGGAGCAAATAGCCGGTGAAGGCCAGCAGAATCGTAAGCAGGAGCAAGACCACGCCCACGATCCAGTTGAACTCCCGCGGGGGCTTGTAGGAGCCGGTATAAAACACCCGCGACATATGCAAAAAGACGCTGATGACCATCAAGTGCGCACTCCACCGGTGCAGGTTTCTGACTAGCTGGCCGAAGGCAACGGATGTGTGGAGGCCGACCATGTCCTGATAAACGACCTCGGTGGCGGGGCGGTAGAAGAACATCAAAAAGATGCCCGTGATCGTCAAGAAGATGAACAGGAAGAACGTCAAGCCTCCCAGGCACAGAGTGTAGGAGAGCTTGATGCCGTGCCGCTTTACCTTTACGGGGTGCAGGTGGTAAAGCACCGAGTTCATGACTACGTACGCGCGGTTGCGCGGGGAATCTTGATATCCCTTGGTCATGATGGAGCCGGGGCGGAACATCGACTTCCAAAATTGCCCTTCCCTTAGCCCATCGAACCCTGCCTTCATCAGGGAAACCGGGTGCCGTAGGCCTCCCAGCTTCTCTTTTAGTTTTGTTGCCACCAGCTCTCCTTACGTCTTGCGTTGAAAAGATAATAAAGCGACTAGTCGGAGACCTTACCCATCGCTCGACCTCGCTTGGGCTTCTTGGCGTCGAGCTTGCCGATGGTCAGGGCCCCGGTGGGGCACCGTTCCACGCACAGCAGGCAGCGTGTGCAGGCGTCATCGTCGATTACAAACAAGATGTCATTGGGTTTCATGTCCCGGGCGACCTCTTCCGAGCCCGCCTCCGAAACAACCTCCGGCCGCAACATGAAGATGCAGTACCAGGGGCAGATGTCGACGCATCCGTCGCAAAGGATACACAGTTCCGGGATCAGTCCGATGTACCGCGGCGGCTTGCGTACTGCTTTGAGCCAATCGGCATCGATGTCCTGCATCACGTAGTCCGTACGTAGGCGCGGCTTGTCGATATCGTTCTTCTTGCTGAACGGATCTAGTGGCTGTTTCATCTCTCCATCATTTCCCGGGGAGGTATCCCTTTACGGCCCCGCTGCCGCGAAGGCCCATCCTCCGCCGCCGCTTCTCTCCGATTATGTAGGTCGCAACTACGGGTATGGCGAAGATAAAGGTTTGTATGCCCATGGAGATCGCATCGTGGATGCGCACCAGGGTGTACGTGTCCTGAAGTTCGTACCCTGTGACGGTGTGGATCATCTCGCCTATAGCTGCGGAGTTAGCCTCCCACTCGTAGCGCAGTATCGACGGCAAAAAGCCCAAGACTATGATCAGCGCGGCGGTGATGACCGTCGACAACACTATGGCTTTGACCCAGGTCATCTCTTTTTCGGGTTTAGTACTCAATGGTTGACCATTCCTCGGATCTGACTATGAAGGGCGCATTATAGCGAACAAGCGAATGGGCTCTTCAAGATGCGGATAGACCGACATGCTACTCGTTGGAACCTTTTTTTTCAGCTTGGTCGAGGGCTTCCAGACGCCTCTCGAGCGCCTTTTGACGGCGGGACACGGAGATAAGATAACCCGCCAAGCCGAGCCACACGACAATGTACGCCAAACCCAAAAATCCTAAGCTGTCCAATTTATTTACCCTTGTCCCCCGCCGGCAAGCGGGAAAGAGTCTACCGACAGCGACTCGAGACGTTCGATCTCGGATTCGGCTCGCAATAGCCTCACCCCCAGCGCGAGGAAAACAAGGTAGGCGAGCGCGAACACCACTGTCATGAGCCCCACTGTAGCCAGCATGCTCGCCGGCAGCGCAGGTCCGGCCTCCGGGCGTATGACGGTGCGGGCCGGGTGCTGCCCGCGCCACCAGTCGACGGAGAAGTGGACCAGAGGCACGACGGCAAAGCCGGCGATGCCGATTACTGCCGCCACTTTGGCCCCGCGGGTTTCGTCCGGGGCGTTGGCCCGAAACGCCAGGTAGCCCAGGTAGATGATCAGCAGGACCAAAGTCAACGTGAGCCGCGGATCCCACACCCAATAGGTTCCCCAGATCGGCCGTCCCCACAGCATTCCGGTTATGAGGTTGATAACTGTGAACACCACGCCGGCGCGAGCGCTGGCGTAGGCGACGAAATCCCAGCGCGAATCGAGGGTACGAAGGTAGGCCACGGAGCCCACCAGCACTATGGCGAAAGCCAGGTAGGCGATCCACGCGGCGGGCACATGTACGTAGAAAATGCGCTGTGCCACCCCTTGGAACGCTTCGGTTGGAACCAGGAAGAACACCGCGATAAGGCCGGCCACCATGGACAGGAAAAGCAGTGTCTGGGTTACATCCAGCGGATCTCTGGTCATTCCTGGATCACGAACTCAAAGGTCGCGGCGCCGATAGTAATGAAGACGATGTCGAACACGCTCATCAGGATAAACCAGCGCGCTTCCGTTCCGTACGTGCCATCGATCAACAAGCTGGAGGTGAGCCGGGCGGAGCCCAAAATTATCGGCAGCGAGAGCGGGAAAGTGAGCAGCGGCAGGATCATCGAGCGGGCCGGCGTGTGCTGTGAGGCGGGCGTGAACAGGGTTCCTACCGCAGCCAGGCCGAGGTTGCCCAGAAACGCTACCGGTAAGAGGCCCGGGAACAGCAACCCGGGCGAGGCGCCGGCAAAGAGCATAAATATCGGGAAGATCGCTATCTCCGCTGCGGTTATGAACGCAAAGTTACCGGTGAGCTTGCCGGCGAACAGTGCCGCGGGGTCGACCGGCGCCAGCAACAGGCCTTCGTAAGTATCTTCTCGGTCGGCTGCGGCGCTACGGTTGAACCCGGCAACCGCAGCGAAGAAGACGACCGTCCACATGAGGATGCCGGCAATCTCTCTGGCGCCCACCGCCCCGGCCAGCGGCCCCGGAACGGGAGCGCGGATTGCTCCCGGCGGCAGCGCCCAGGTGAGCAGGAATACCAGGCTTAAGGCGAACACGACCATGACAGGCGCGATCTGCTTGGCGCGGGCTTCGCAAAGCAGATCGTTGCGGGCCAGCGTCCAGATCCGCTTCACAGCAGTCTCCCGGCTTCCAGATGCACGAAAGTGTCGACCACGCGCCAGGCCCGATCCGGGTCATGCGTCGCGATGAGAGCGGTTTGCGGCGACTTCGACAGGTAATCGAGCAACTGCTCCACTCCCGCCTTGTCCAAACCCGAAAAGGGCTCGTCGAGGACGATCAGCCGCGGGCGGTGAACCAGCGTTCCAAGCAGCTGCACGGTCTGCGCCATGCCCTTGGACAAGGTGCGGATCGGCTTTGCCCCCCACTCGCCGAGCCCGTGCCGCTCGAGCAGCTCGTCGGCGCGGCGCCTCCCATCAGCGA
>JAHWKV010000153.1 GCA_019347725.1 Actinomycetota bacterium | reverse complement strand
TCGAGCGTGATCGGCTCGTACTTGGTCCGGCCCGGAGACTTCCGGCTCATGCTCGGGTCGCCTCCCTCGCGATGCTCGACCACCTCGGTGGATCGCTTCAGCGCCCCCACCTTGGAGATCCCGGCGACGTAGCGTCCGTCCCACCGAATCCGGAACTTGAAGTTCTTGTAGGGATCGAACCGGCTGCTGTTGACGGTGAACTGGGCCAAGGCTTACCCCCTTAGGTCTGGACCTGCCCGGCCATCTGCTGGATCTTGATGATCACGAACTCGGCCGGCTTGAGTGGGGCGAAGCCGACCAGCACATTCACGATGCCCAGGTTGATGTCGTTCTGCGTGGTGGTCTCGGAGTCGCACTTCACAAAGTAGGCGTCCTTGGGGCTGGTGCCCTGAAAGGCCCCTTGCCGGAATAGGTTGTGCATGAAACCGCCAACGTTGAGCCGAATCTGTGACCACAGCGGCTCGTCGTTGGGCTCGAAAACGACCCATTGCAGACCCCGGTACAAGCTTTCCTCCAAGAACAGGGCGAGCCGGCGGACCGGTATGTACTTCCACTCCGAGGCCTGCACGTCGGCGCCCTCGAGGGTGCGGCCCCCCCAAGACACTCGGCCGTAAATCGGGAACTGACGAAGCGCATTGATGCCGACCTTGTTGATGACCCCGTTCTCCGGATCGGTTAGCTTGGCGTCGAAGTCCTGCACGTTGCGCAGCACCGCCTCGATACCGGCCGGCGCCTTCCATACCCCCCTCGCACCGTCGGTGCGCGCGTAGAGCCCGGCCATCGTCCCGCTGGCGCCTACGCTGCGTAGGCGATTGTCCATGCGGGGATCAGGAATACGGACCCTCGGGAAGTACACGGCTGCATTGCGGTGGCGAATATTTGCGTCCTCCAGCCAGTTCTGCACCTCCGAAATCTCGTTAACGCCGATGGGTATGTCGACTATGAGAAAAGCCCGCTCGGCTTCGCAGAAAGATTCGGCTGCAGCGTAGACCGCGGCTGCATTCTCGTCGGTCATGGTTTCGGCTACAGCGCCCGGGATGCACACAATGTTGAAGATGTCCACGTCGCGCAGCGCGTAAATGCCGGTCTTGTCATCGAAGTTGCCTATCAGCGCATCTTGATCGGGCAGGGAGCCGCCATCACCCTGCTGATCGCCCTCCTGCATCCCGTCCGTGCCCGTTCCCAGTGAATACTGCTGAACGTTCTCCACGGCCGTACCGGTGACCAGACCCAGATCTGTGGCACCAGAAGCACCGTCATCATCGAAGGTCAGAATGGCCTCCGCCTCGAAGTCTCCTCGACTATCGCCCCCGGCGAGCACCCGCAGCCGGCGCCCCCCTCCCGGCTCCGCTTGCAGGGTGACCGAGGCGCCAGCCAGATAGGGATTCTGCTGGTCCGTCCCCTCTGCTCGTATGGCGCGTTCGAGAGCTCGACGGATCGCCGGTGCCGCTCCAACGATAGTCACGGCGTCTCCCGGATCGGGCAACTCGTCGAGGGTCAGGTCAAACGGTCCACTCGCACCATCCGAGGTCGTGACGCTGACACTGAGCTGAGTGGCATTGCTGAACGGAGTTGCGTCGGCGATCGCGATTCCGGTCGTGCCGGTCTGGGCAGGACGGGCGGCACCGTTCACCCTCTCCACCTGAATCAGTTTTGAGTCTTCGTTGACCTTTTCGACAACGTAGCTGGGGCTGTCCGGGTCGATGCTGACGTTGACGTAGGACTCGGAGCGCAGAACTGTTCGACGCCCGTCGCGTACGGCTACCTCGCTGACAACCATGTTGAACAGTTCTGCATCGGACGGATCGACCGTGTCGTAGTCCACCTCGATTCGCAGCGCATCCCCCCAGGTTCCCGGATCGGGGACCGAATTCCCGCGAAACCGCCGGCCGGCGAAGACTCTTAGGGTCGGGCTGCCGGCTTCGTCCTGAAGGGTCACCTCCGACGCGGCCGGGTCTCCACCGGCAACCCTGACGACCCAGGCCTCGGAGCCGCCATTCAAGAAAAACTGCTGGATGGCGTAACCGGCCTCGTCCTCGGAATGCAGGCCGCCGAATTCCCGCTCAAAGTCTCCCAGGTTGAAGCATCGCAAAGGTGTGTTGAGGGGACCCCGATGGAAATAGCCCAAGAATGCGGTGGCCGAGGTGGAAACACCCACGATCGTGCGGACGCCGCTTGGAACCTCTTCGATGTAGACACCGGGATACGTGGGGGTTACGGGCATTTGCGATCTCCTCTAGCCGGCTCCGGACCCCCGTGCAATCACGAGATGTTTCTTGCGACCAACACCGAAACGGTGACCGGGGTATCCATGCTGTTGCTTAACTGGATGGTTTCGGGGTCCGAGCCGAACAGGCTCATCATTCCGGAACCCACGAACAGCTGTGGACCGTCAAGCTGCAGTTCCTCTCCTCCGAGCTGATAAGAAAGGTCGGAGTCGTCGTAGCGGTTCGCGGTGATCACCAGCATCTCTACGTGCTCAGAAGGCGCGGGCTGCAGAGCAACGCTCACAGTGCCGGCGGTGGAGGTCTCCGCGTCGAAAGCGGGAACGGTGACGCTCAACTTGTCGTACCCGGCAACGGTCTTCGACACGGCGGCACCCAACGATGGACCACCGGCGACCCGCACTGTGATCTGCGATCTGACGGTCCCAGGCATGAACCCTCCTGACCCGCAAGCCACGATTCCCTGGCGCTGACCCGCGTTGCCGCCAGTAAATACCATCGCACCACGCAGATCAAGACATAATTCACATAGCCGACAGGAACGTACGATGATGGACTCTTCTTCGTCATCGATCTATCGTTTTTCGGAGCGACCGCTCCTACTTGACGACCGGTACCAGATCCGGATTCCATATACCACCAGCAGGGCGCCCACGATTACTACCGGCCAGGACCTAGCCAGCCACCCGGCCCAAAGGCCCATGGCGCCGATAGCGAGCAACAGAGGAAAGGCACAACAAAGCACCGCGCCTATTGCTACGACCAGCGTCCCGCCGAGCTTCCTGTCTACCGGTGCCATGGCTCTAGTCCCTTCCCATTGCCGGCTTATGGAGGCCTGATTACCATCCCAGACCATGTTCGTCTCATTTCTCTGCCTGGTACTGCGCGCCTTCCTTCGACTCCTCCCTATCTCCCGTCAGCACCCGGATCTTGAGATCGTCGTGCTTCGTCATCAGCTGCGAGTGCTCCGTCGGCAGGTCGCTAGGCCAGATTTGCGAAATCGAGATCGAGCCTTCCAGGCGGCGGCGAGTCGCATGCTGCCCAAAAATCGGTGGTCCAGCTACTGCGTAACTCCGCAGACCCTGCTGCGGTGGCACCGGGAGCTGGTAGCTCGCAAATGGACATATCGCAAAGGCGTAAAAGGTGGGCGCATTCTCAAGCTCTAATGGGTTTCAGCCGGCTCCTCGCCAGGAGGGGCCGGCTGATCGGACGAGGACTCGGCTCCTGTGCGATATCTCATCCATGGCCGAGAAACTCATCCGTCAGCGCCTGGTTGCCGCCGGCTCAACGTCGGCGACGTGGCTGATCGGCACCCAGCGGGAGAAGGACCGGACCAGGTCGCGGCGTCCCTCGACCCTCATCCGCTCGGTGGCCAGCGCCTCGCGGTAGGACAGGTGCCCGGCCTGCCACAGGGTCAGCGGCTGCCGGTCTGTGGTCACCACCACGTCCTCGGCAAAGCCGGGGTGCTTGACGACAGCTCCGCTCCCGCCTCCCGTTCGGCCACGATCCAAAACGGCTGCCGGAAATCGGTGATGTCGAAGCGCAGCACCACCCGGTCGTCCGGCAGGACCGACAGGTCCCAGTCCCGGCACTTGAGCCAGAGAACTACGTAAGGGTCCATATGCTCGACCTCGATCTCGGTCCACCGTGCACCCCCAGTTCCCCAGCTCCAGCACCACCTTGACCAGGTCTTCGCCGGATTCGGTGAGGTGGTAGACGAAGCCAGGCCCGCGCGGGTTGGGCGACACCTGGACCACGCCGGCCCGCGCCAGGCTGCGCAGCCGGTCGGTCAACAGCGTCTTGGACAGTCAAGGTGATCCGCGACCCAATTCAGGTCTATCTGCACATCGCTTCGCCGGGAGCTCAATTCAGAGGGGTGGCGAACGAACTATTTAACTGCCCGTTTTGCATGGTAATCATTACCTGAGGCCCAAATAGGGACCAGATCGAGACCACATCCAACTTCTAGACGCTCAAGGCCCGAAATGTGCGTGATTTTTGGTGGGCGTACGAGGATTTGA
>JAHWKV010000152.1 GCA_019347725.1 Actinomycetota bacterium | reverse complement strand
CTGGTCAGTACCTGATCCGACCACGAGCAAGCAGGGGCGAGCCGCGTTCGAGGCGGCGTTCGCGGACATCGCCGAGCGGGTCTCACGGCTCGCGCAGGCGGCCGCGTGATCGCCCGTCGGCTAGTCGCTGAGGCGCTCGGGACCGCAGGACTGCTACTGGCCGTCGTCGGATCCGGGATCACCGCAGAAGTCGACGGGGCCGCGTCCGCCCGGCTGTTCCAGCACGCCGTGGTGGTCGGGGCGGCCCTGGCCGCGTTGATCGTCACATTCGGGTGGATCTCCGGGGGTCATTTCAACCCCGCCGTCACGCTCGTCGACACCTTCTTCGGCGGCATGCGCCCGGGGATGGCCGCCAGCTATGTCGCTGCCCAGGTCGCGGGTGCGGCGGCCGGCGTCATCGGGGCCAACCTCCTGTTCGGCCTTCCTGCGGTGGCCATCGCCACCACCGGACGCAGCGGGATGGCGCTGACGGCAAGCGAAGCTGTCGCCACGTTCGGCCTGCTGGTGGTGATCTTCGGCGTGGTGCGCTCCGGCAACACGGCAGCGGTGCCCGCCGCGGTGGGCACATGGATCGGCGCGGCGATCTACTTCACCTCCTCCGCCGCGTTCGCCAACCCTGCGGTGACCGTCGCCCGGGTGTTGACCGATACCTACACCGGCATCGCACCCGGCCACGTGGCCGGCTTCCTTCTTGGCCAGTCGCTGGCGATGATCCTCGCCGCAGCGATCATCGGCTGGTTGTTCCGCCCCGACCCGGCCGTCGCCGGCAACGTCGTTGTGCCACATGGGCAGCCACCTCTCGCCACCGCGACCGATTCCCGCCCCCAATGAATCCCACCCCCGTCGCCAGACCAAGGAGGCCCCGTGCCTGACACCCCCACCGTGATGTTCGTGTGCGTGCACAACGCCGGGCGGTCCCAGATGGCCGCCGGCTGGCTGTGCCATCTCGCCGGCGCCCGCGTGCGCGTCCTCTCCGGCGGGTCCACGCCCGCAGAGCACATCAACCCGGTCGCGGTTGAGGCCATGCGGGAGGTCGGCATCGACCTGTCCGAGCAGCAACCCCGCCCATGGACTGAGGAAACGCTTGAAGCCGCCGACGTCGTGGTCACCATGGGCTGCGGCGACGCCTGCCCGGTGATCCCCGGCAAACGCTACCTTGACTGGAAGCTGGAAGACCCCGCCGACAAAGACCTCGACACCGTCAGGCGTGTGCGCGACGAGATCCACCAACGCGTCCGGGGTGTGCTGAATGACCTCAACGTGCCCGTTGACGGGTGAGCGACACCCCACGCTCCCTCGGTACCGTCCCACCGAGGACGGCGGTCCACGAAGGCGAAGCAGGACGCCCGCCGTAAGGTCACAGATAATCCCGGGTTAACAATTCAAATGCAGCGGTAGGATACGGCGGGTTATGCGGACCACACAGAAACTAGGGGCTTTCCGGGCCAGAAATCGAGTACCTTCTCCGCTCTCGGCCGATCCGGTCTAATGAGGCACCCGACTGAAGGGGATCATTCAAGAAATTTATAGCCCAGTCCGCGCACGGTTACGATGTGCCGAGGCTCCCGAGGATCCTTCTCGATCTTTTCCCGCAGCCGGCGAATGTGGACGTCTAGGGTGGTTGGCACGCCGTTGAACTCGGGGCCCCAAACCTCATCGATGAGAAAGTCTCGGGTTAGGAGTCGGCCTTTACGCTCCACCAACAGCTGTAGTAGCGCAAATTCCTTCGGGGTCATACGCACGGCGTCCCCGCGGATCTGGACAATGTGGCGGTCGGGATCAATTAAAAGGTCCCCGGCGCTGAGAATATTCTCGGCGTTCCCGACCACCATCGAAGCCCTCCTTAAGTTGGCTCGTACCCGCGCTACGAGCTCCCGCATGAGAAACGGCTTAGTCACGTAGTCATCGGCGCCTAACTCGAGGCCCGCCACCTTTTCCGACTCCGACCCCTTGGCGGTAAGAATGATGATGGGCACGGTGGATTCAGCTCGCAACAGCCGGCACAGATCAAGCCCCGCAAGCTTTGGGATCATCAGATCGAGTAGGACCAGACTCGGTTCGCGGGCCCGGAACTCACTAAAAGCGGCGTGGCCGTCTGCTGCAACAACGACCTGGTACCCCTCTCGCTCCAATTGATACTGGAGAGATTCCGATAAGGTCGGTTCGTCCTCAACCACGAGGATTCGATGCATGTCTTTAATTACCTCGAGAGGATAGGGTTCGGATGGATCCTACCCGCAGGTCCGCTTACCGACTGCGCAGGATCACGCCGGTTCAAACTTGTAGCCGAGCCCTCTCACCGTGTTGAGGAGCTTGGGATGAGCCGGATCATCCTCGATTTTGGCTCTTAGCCGTTTGATGTGGACATCCAGCGTCCTGGTATCCCCCACGTAGTCGGGCCCCCAGACCTCGGAAATAAGAATCTCTCGTGTCATCAAGCGTCCGGGGCTTTCCAGCAGCATCCTAAGAAGGGCAAACTCCTTGGGCGGCAGTGCAAGGCGCTCGCCGCGAACCTCGATGATGTGGGAACCAATGTCCATCTCTATGACTCCCACCTTCAAAACGCTCGGCTGTTCCTTTTTCTCCATCATCGCCATCCGCCTGAGTTGAGCCCTGACCCTGGCTATCAATTCCTGTACGGAGAACGGCTTGGTGATGTAGTCATCGGCGCCCATCTCCAGGCTGGCTATCTTGTCCGGCTCGGACCCCTTTGCGGTTACGACGACGATGGGCACAATGGATTCCGCGCGGAATAAGCGGCATAGATCAAGCCCGGAGATCTCCGGCAGCATCAGGTCGAGTAGGACCAGGCAGGGACGATCGGAACGAAACTTGGAAAGGCCCTGCCTCCCGTCAGAGGCCGTGGCGACAGCGTAGCCTTCTCGCTGCAGTGAGTACTTCGTCGCTTCAGCCAGCGACTCGTCGTCCTCAACCACCAATATCGGGCCCATCGTTTGGACGGCTTGGTGGGCGGGTTGGCTCGACACAACCCAAAGCTAATGAACCGACATGAACAAAAGCTTGCGTCTATGCAAACTTTAGGAACATTCTTGCTCTAAAGGCGCACGGTGCGCTCACCGGCTAATTGTTTTGTTTGGGGGGTGTAGCTCCTTACTTGGAGATTCTTACCGGAGCCTCTACGAGGTGGGGAGAGTCCCGGGGCCCACCGGGGTCAAACCATGGCGAATCGAGACGCCCGTGGGGGCGAAGCCGCCACCTGCGCGGAACCTTGTTGACCCCAATGGCATAGAGGATCAGATTTCCTCGCGCATCGATGTGGAGTCGCAGGAAATGCTTGAAATCGGCAACACCCAGAGCTCCGTAAGCTTCGTTGGCATGAAAGCCGGCTATGTTGCAGCACCACAGGTAAAGGGCCAGTCCCAAGACCGCGCCAAAGCCTCCCAGTAACCATAGGGACGTGAGAAAGCTCAATGCAGCCGCGGGACTGGACCCCGCAAGTGCCCCGATCCGAGAGGAGATCAGCATCGCCGCAGCCATTACCGACAGCTGGCCAAAGGCATGGCCTGTGCCCATGAGCAATCGCCGGAGCCCCTTCGCTTCATGGGCAAAAGCGATCAGCGCACCCCATTGCAGGCCGAGCATCACCAGGACCATCACAAGTACCGGCGGGTTTCGGAGCGGGCCCATGGTCAACTGCACCAAATCAACATTGCTCCAGCCAGTTGTCAGGTGAAGACCCAACATCAATGCCAGCGCAACGTCCAGCCCCCCAACCACTAGTGCAAGGGAAGCGTTTGTGAAGGGCAGCAGCCACAGTTTTTTCCTCAGACGCTTGGAGGCTTGTGGGGAGGGAAAGGCCGCAACCTGCCGGTAACTGGTGCAGTTGCCTTGAACGAGTAGGTCGAGCCTCTCGGGCAACTCATGGGTTGGATGGCAAAAGGCGCCTCCGCCGCCAGCAGTAACCCTTTGTGCGCCGCCGTCTTCGGGAGCATAGCGGCAGTAGTGATGGCGGCCGCTGGAGATATACAGGGCGACCTGGGCGCCACTGTGCCTTAAGACTCTTCGCTCGAAGTAGTCAAGGTTGCGGGCAGAATAGACACCGGAGCTCTCCCGTGCCGCTCTAAGCCAGGGAGTTTTGGCGGTGCACAAGACGATCCGATCCCCTGGCATCACGCTGCTGCTGACCACATCGGCGAAGTAGCCGAGCTGGCGGTTGTCTATATATGAGTCGAACTGTATGTCTATCCCCCACAGCCACCAGTTGTGAGGCAGCTTTATGGCGAAAT
>JAHWKV010000151.1 GCA_019347725.1 Actinomycetota bacterium | reverse complement strand
TGGTTGTAGACGTCCTCGGAGAAGTCGACGAGGTCCATCTTGTTGACCGCGAGCACCAGGTGGGGGACCCGCAGCAGGGAGAGGATCACCGCGTGCCGGCGGGACTGCTCGGTGAGGCCCTGGCGGGCGTCGACGAGCACCAGGCCGAGGTCGGCGGTCGAGGCGCCGGTGACCATGTTGCGCGTGTACTGCACGTGGCCGGGGGTGTCGGCGATGATGAACTTGCGCTTGGGGGTCGCGAAGTACCGGTAGGCGACGTCGATGGTTATGCCCTGCTCCCGCTCGGCCCTAAGGCCGTCGGTCAGCAGCGCCAGGTTGGTGTAGCCGTCACCCCGCGCCCGGGAGACCTCCTCCATCGACGCCCACTGATCCTCAAAGATCTGCTTGGAGTCGAACAGCAGGCGGCCGATCAGCGTGGACTTGCCGTCGTCGACCGATCCGGCGGTGGCGAACCGCAGCACGTCCATCAAAAGTATCCCTCTTTCTTGCGGTCCTCCATGGCGGCCTGACTGAAGCGGTCGTCGGCCCGGGTGGCGCCGCGCTCGGTGATGCGGGTGGCGGCCACCTCCACGATCACCTTGTCCACGGTGTCGGCGGTCGACTCCACTGCGGCGGTGCAGGAGGCATCGCCCACGGTGCGGTAGCGGACCGTGCTTTCAAAAACCTCAGCACCCTCGGGAGGCGGGGCTACTTCGTGAACGGCCATGATCATGCCGTCCACCTTGTACACCGGCCGGCGGTGCGCGTAGTAGATGGATGGGATCTCCACCTGCTCTTCCTTGATGTACTGCCATATGTCCAGCTCGGTCCAGTTGGACAGCGGAAAGACCCGGATATGCTCGCCGGCCCGGTGGCGGCCGTTGTACAGGCTCCAAAGCTCCGGCCGCTGGTTCTTGGGGTCCCACTGCCCGAAGTCGTCGCGGAAGCTGTACACGCGCTCTTTGGCCCTAGCTTTTTCCTCGTCGCGCCGGCCGCCGCCGAAGACCGCGTCGAATTTGTTCTCGGTAATGGCGTCCAGCAGCGTGGTGGTCTGCAGCCGGTTGCGGGAAGCCCCCGGCCGGTCTTCCCTCACGCGCCCGGAGTCGATGGAGTCCTGTACCGAGGCAACGACCAGCCGCACTCCCAGCTCGGCCACCCGGCGATCCCGGTACTCGATGACCTCGTCGAAGTTGTGACCGGTGTCGACGTGCATTAAAGGGAAAGGTATCTTGGCCGGATAAAAGGCTTTCTCGGCCAGCCGCAACATGACGATCGAGTCCTTGCCACCGGAAAAAAGCAGGCAGGGCTTTTCAAACTCGGCTGCGACCTCTCTGAAAATATGGATTGCCTCGGATTCCAGCACCCGTAGGTGCGAAAGCGTGAAATCGGCAGAATTAGTCACTGCGGTTGAATCGCTCCTTAGCTGCGGCCGCGCTTAGGCGGGCCGGCTTGCGCCCTTCCGTTGAAGCATCTAGCTTAGCGCGGTTCTACAGATCGTGAGTCCCAGGTTTATCCGGGTCTCGGCGGTCATCTTCTAGGGTAGTGAAATCGCAGAGCTACGCCTCGTCCTGACCGGCGGTTCAAAAGGGGAGTTGCCCATGGCTGAGCGTGACGGCACCGGGCAGGGTCTAAAGCCGGCCGTTACCCTATTCGTTGGCGTGTATCTGCTGATCCAGGTAACGATACCGCTGCTGCTGGCGCCGGGACCGGCGCAAAAGCAGTTCGGCTGGCAAATGTACTCCACCGCAGAGAGCCGGAGCTACGAGGTGGTGCTGTCCGACGGGTCGTTAGAGGAAGTCGATCCATCGGATTACCTGCTCAAAAATCGCGGCGATATTCGAGTCGAGGATCAACTGGCGAACGCGATCTGTTCGCGCAATCGCTCCGCAGTCGGAGTCGTGGTCACCGACGCCCTTGATGGGACACCTCGAAGGTATTCGTGCGCTACCTAGAGCGTATGCAGGCCTTCCTGCACGGGCAGGCAACCGCGCTGCCGATCGGCGCTGCTCGGATCGGTGTGGGCATCGCGGCGATGCTGGCCGCGGTGGAGTTGTCCTCAGTGCTGGCGGATCTGGACGACCCCGCTGTGGTGAGGGTGCCGCGCTTCGAGTGGATCGCAGACATTCCCCCCGAAGCCGTCGTCCCGTTCCTGGTGCTGTGGATGCTCGCGGGCCTGGCGTTTTGCCTAGGGTGGAACACCCGTCCGGCAGGGGCGTTGCTGATCGGTCTTCTCGGCTACGTCCTAGTGCTGGATCAGCAGCTATACGCCAATCACCTGTACCTGTTGACCTTGATGATCCTGTTGTTGACCCTGGGCCATAGCGATGCGTCTTTGTCGATCCGGGCTCGACGCCACGGCGGGCGGGAAACCATCCCGGCCTGGCCGGTAGTGCTGATCCGCACCCAAGTAAGCATCGTCTACGCCTTTGCGGCCATCTCCAAGCTCAATTTGCCGTATATAGCGGGAGCCGTACTTTTGTTGAATAGCCCGGTGGCGGGCATCGAGTCTCTGCCTCATTGGATATTTATCGCCGCCGCGGTTGCGTCGGTGGCGGTGGAGGCGTTTCTGACCGTGGCCTTTTGGATCCGCCGATTTCGCACCGGCGCCGTGGTGGTGGGGGTGGGGTTTCACCTCATCATCTTGGCGAGCGTGCGAGTCGTGCCCGACCTCATTACTTTCGCGGTGTTGATGGCCAGCGCCTATCTGGCCTTTTTCAGCAAGATTTCTCCGACCGGCTCTGGTACTCAGCCCCGTGAAGCGGTCTAGCGGTTGCCAGTGGCGGATTTGCCGCAGCGGTTTTAGTCATCCTCCAGTAGGAATCTGGGTCCGCTGCCGCGCTCGGCGGCTTGATCACCGGGGTTCAAAATCCGGCAACGTTTCAGGGACAGGCATCCGCACCCAATGCAACCGTCCAGCCGGTCCCGGAGCCGCTCGAGCAGTCTAATCCTGGCGGTGATCCGTTCTCGCCATGCGGCCGACAGGCGTCCCCAGTCCTGTTCGTTGGGGGTGCGGTGATCAGGTAGAGAGGCAAGTGCCTGCTTTATCTCGGCGAGCGAAATCCCCAACTGCTGGGCGACGCGTATGAACGACACTCTGCGAATCGTCGGCCGGGAATAGCGGCGTTGCCCACCCTCGGATCTACCGGCGTGTATCAACCCTTGCGCTTCGTAGAAGCGCAAGGCCGAGGTCGCGATCCCGGTGCGATCGCTGAGTTGACCGATAGTTAGTTCCATGGCGGCTCCCTATTGGGTTGCAAGCAGAGTACCCGCGAGAACCCTTGACTTCAAGTGAACTTTAAGTAGTACGGTCCTTGCGTCTTGGTTGGGGCGTAAAACGATTGATCTGGAGGGGTGCGATGAAAGGCTTCAGTGAAGCGGAGCTTGAATTTCTTACCGGCGCGAAGAAGTTGGGGAGGGTCGCGACGGCCGACTCGGCCGGCCGGCCCCAGGTAACGCCGGTTGGGATGTGGCGCTACAACACCGAGCTGAACAGCATCGACATAAGCGGGTACAACTTCACCTCGACCCGCAAGTACCGAAACGTGGCGAATAATCCGCAGGCGGCGTTTGTGGTTGACGATTTCGCCTCGATCGATCCCTGGCGACCCCGTGCGGTGGTGGTGGAGGGCCGGGCCCAAGCGCTGGCCGGCGGTGACGGCGACTGGGGTCCGCTGATCCGGTTGTGGCCGGACCGAGTCGTCTCGTGGGGTTTGGAGGATCCCGCAGGCCAGGCTTAAATCCCCGACGTATTACGGTGTCAACACCTATTAAGTGGAAAGGATCGATCATGAGCGAGAACGTGCTGACGATTGCCGTGCTGGTCGGCAGCGACCGACCCAATCGCTTCGGAGGGGTGGTGGCCGAGTGGTTCCTGGGGCAGGCTCGACGGCGCCCCGACATGGAGTTCGACGTGATCGACCTGCTGGATGTTGAGTTACCTGCAGTCCTGCCACAGGGGCCCGTCGAGGTGGTCGAGGGGTATCGCAAACGGATCGATGCCGCCGACGGGTTCGTGCTTATAACACCAGAGTACAACCATGGCTATCCCGCCTCGGTTAAGCAGGCGATCGATCTGGCCCGCGACCGCGCCGAGCCGTACTTCCGCCTGGCGCTCGCCTACACCGGTATGGGCAGCTACGAGTCGGCCGTGCGCGAGATCAAGCGCGGCCTGCAGCTCGATCCCTCATGGCCGACCACCGGCCTCCCGCTCGACGAAATCCTGGGCAACGACACCCAATTGACGAAAACCGCGATCCTGGGCACCGTGGTCGCGTGGGCG
>JAHWKV010000150.1 GCA_019347725.1 Actinomycetota bacterium | reverse complement strand
CGGCGATAGCCGGGATGGCGAGGCGAGCCACGACGCTGAAGGGCGACGACACCGCGAATGCCCAGACGAGCCCGCCGATGAGCCCGAGCGCCGCTCCGACGACGGCGAAGATCGCTGTGGCCGTCCATGCCCCCTCGGCGTGGGTCCCCGGCATCACGACGGAGGGTCCGGCGAACAACGAATCGGCCTCCTCGGCCATGTCGCCGCGGAGCGCCGATATCTCGTCGCCGTCCGTCTCGCCCGGTAGCCGGACGCGAAGTTCGGCTCCGTCGACGCCCGCCTCCCTGACCTGCCGGCCCGAAAGACCGCGTGCGCTGGGGGGTCAGCGGGGCCGGCGTTGCGCAGCGGGGCGACCGACGGGTGGGCTTGCGGGAGGGAGTCGGAATGTTTGCGCTCGTTTTGATCGTAGAGGCGCACCACGGCATCCGTGGAGCAGTGGGCGTACTCCTCTAGTACGCAACCCACGGCTGAATGAACGACGTTGCAGTCGGCGATGACGATGGTATCTCCGGGGGAGGGAAGCCAGGCGTACGGGCAAGCCAGGGTTGAGGTGTCGCCGCGGGCCCATCTTTGCACGCAGGGTAAGCCGTCGCGTTCCCACTCGCTTTGCGAGCAAACGAAGATGAATCCTCCGGGCTTGACCGAGAGCACGTGGAAGGCCTCGAGCTTGGGTTTGGAGTGGATTTGAAAACTAAATCCCTGGCCTTGCTTTAGATCAAAGACGCAGTAGCCGAATGGGGAAGCAATCTTCACCCCGTAGGGTTTGTACTTGTAGGTAAAACCAATGGTCCGGAAAAACTCGACGAACGCCTTGGCCTCGCGGGCTTTCATACGGCGTTCGCACAACCGGTTGCGCCACATAGACTTTATGTCGGCTTCGATCTTCTCCACCTGATCGATCGGAAGCGGGGAGCTCAGTTGCCCGGCGTATTGCTGCGCGAGGTTTTCGCCGGACGAGGTGTCGAGACGCAGGGGGAGAGTGGCATTGGTCGTTCTTGCAGAATCTGACGGCATAATATGGCAAGTGTAATGAATTGCCACCCGCTTTAAGCGGATCTCGGCACGATCCAGAACTGCGGTTTGAGCTCGATAGTGGTCTATTCTCACCGTCGGGCGGCGACCGCCTTCTAATGCAGATCTACAACCGGGGACTAACTGCGAATGGGCCTGGACGCCTGGCTGACCTTATTAATACTTGCTGCGACCGTTGGCATGCTGATCGCCGAACGCATGCCGCCTGCCTTTTCTATAGCCGGGGCGGTCCTGGTTCTGCTGCTGCTGGGTGTGATCGATGAGTCGGAGGCTCTTTCCGGGTTCTCCAACCCCGCGCCAGCTACTGTGGCCGCTCTTTACGTCCTGGCGGGGGCCTTCGAGGCCACCGGCGGGATGGACGCAGTAGCGGACTTTATTCTCGGGCGGCGGGCCACCGAGTCCGGCTCCGGCTTGGGTACGCGTAAGGAGATTGCCCGCATAGCTTTTCCGGCAGCTGTGGTCTCCGCGCTAATCGCCAACACCCCGGTGGTGGCTATGGCGGCGCCCCGGATTCAAAGCTGGGCCCGTCGCACCGGACGCAAGCCTTCCAACTACCTGATGCCGCTTAGCTTCGCGGCGATTTTGGGAGGGGTGATGACCACCATCGGCACCTCCACCAACCTGGTGGTGTCCGGTCTGCTGCAGGAGGCGGGTATGCCGCCGCTGGGCATCTTTGAGATCAGCGGGGTGGGGGTACCTATTGCGCTGGCGGGCTTGCTGGTGCTGGTCGCCCTGTACCCGGTGCTGATGGCCGAGCGGCACTCCGCCCACGATCAGTTCACCGCCGACGCCCGGGAGTTTACGGTGGAGATGATCGTCGACCGTGGGGGAGCGCTGGCTGGTAAAAGCGTCACCCAGGCCGGGTTGCGCAACCTGCAGGGCGTGTACCTGGTGGAGATCGAGCGGGACGACAGCGCAATCGCACCGGTGTCTCCGGACGAGCAGCTTGCCGGCGGCGACCGGCTGATCTTTGCCGGCAACGTATCCAAGATTTTGGACCTGGCCCGCATGCGCGGGCTCACCCCGGCCGAGGAGCGGCACTTTGCCATCGACGGCAACGGTTCCAGTAGATTTTTTGAGGTGGTGGTGGGCGCGGACTCGGCGCTGATCGGCTCCACCTTGAAGGAGGTGGGCTTTCGCAGCCGCTACAACGCGGCGGTGCTGGCCCTGCACCGGGCCGGCGAGTCAGTGCACCAAAAGCTCGGCGAGGTGCCCCTGCGCCCCGGCGATGTGCTGCTGCTGCTGAGCGACCGGGGTTTTAGGCAGCGCTGGGGCGAGGGCCGGGACTTCTTGGTGGTATCCATCGTGGAGGGGACCGGTCCGGTGCGCAGCCACAAGAGCCTGATCGTCCAGCTGGCGGCCCTGGGCATGGTGGTGGCCGCGGCTACCGGGATGCTCAGCTTGCTGCAGGCGTCTTTGGTGGCGGTGACCGCCTTGCTGGTGTTCGGCGTGGTGACGCCGGCGGAGGCGCACCGCTCGGTGGATGTGCACGTGATCTTGCTGATCGCGGCCAGCTTCGGGTTGGGCCATGCGGTTACCAACTCCGGTCTGGCCGAGGTAGGTGCGGTGGGTCTGACCGCTCTTTTGGAGCGGTTCGGGGATGTGGGGGTGCTGGCCGCGGTGCTGCTGGCCACCATGGCGCTTACCTCGATGATCAGCAACAACGCCGCCGCGGTGCTGATGTTCCCGCTGGCCATCGCCATGGCCGCCCAGGCGGGTTTGGATCCGCGTCCGCTGGCTATAGCGGTGATGGTCGGCGCTTCGGTGGACTTTTTGACCCCGGTTGGATATCAGACCAACACCATGGTGTACGGCATGGGCGGGTATCGCTTTGGAGACTTTGCCCGGCTGGGGACGCCGATTACCGTGGTTGCGTTTGCCGTTGCTTTGGTGATGATCCCGCTGGTGTGGCCGCTGCGCTAGGCGCGGGGCTGCTTCACTTGAGCTTCGGCGTCGAGAAGGGCTTGGCTTGAGGCCAGCAGGTCCACGCTCTCCAGGTAGGCCAGGATCCGGCTTACCGACTCCTCGGGGCTTTGCTCCTTGGTCTTGATGTGCACCTCGGGCTCCTCGGGCTCCTCGTAAGGATCGGAGATGCCGGTAAAGTGGGCGATCGTGCCCTCAATTGCCTTGGCGTATAGGCCCTTGGGATCCCGGTCGATGCAGTCCTGCAGGGGGGCGTCGACGAAAACCTCCACGAAGGCCAGGCCGAGCGCTTGGTGGGTTGCGCGGGCTTCGGCTCGAGCCGACCGGTACGGGCTGATCACCGGCACCAGGGCCACAACCCCCGCGTCGGCGAACAGCCGGGCCACGTGCGCAACCCGTCGAACGTTTTCTTTGCGGTCCTCGGCGGTAAAGCCCAGGTCGGCGTTGAGACCGTGCCGCAGGTTGTCGCCGTCGAGGATGTAGGCGTGCCGGCCGGCTTTGATGAGGGCGGATTCGACTGCAGTAGCTAGGGTGGATTTGCCCGATCCGGACAGCCCCGTGAACCACACGGTCCCGCCGGCGCTGGGGCGCAGCTTGCGGTCGACCAAACTGGCATGCCAAACCAGGTCACTGTAAGTCATTAGTACAGCTTAGCGCGGTCCAGTTCTCGAGTAGCTACGTTGGCGACACTAGTTGCATTCGCCGTGGATCGATCAGCGCGTGCGGGCCGGGGCCTCCGTAGCGTGGCTCGGCGGTTCGGAACGAGCGGCCCTCTCGGGGGCTTGCGGGACTGGGGCCTGCGAAGACGCAGTGACCGGCCGTTCCCTCTCTGGGACGTCGGGCAACTCGGCGGCCTTTGAAAACGCGTATCTTCGCGTCAAGGCGACCAGCACAAGTCCCAGGGTCGCAAAGAGCGCCAGGGCTATCGCTAGCGGAATCAGGCTCTGTCGCGCTGCAGCGAATGAGGCCGCCGCCGCCGCCAGGAAGCCGCCGCCGGCGTGGACCTTGGCCGCTTCCCGTGGGGTGAGGCCCAGATCTACCAGGGCGTGTGAGACGTGATCGGTTCCACCGGTGATGTCCAACAAAGATCCGCCCATGACCTTGCGCCGGATCTGCCGGTAGGCGGTATCGGTGAACGGGACCGCCAGCACCACCACCGCGACCAGGAAGCTGCCCGGGGGCGGAAGGCCTGGTTCCAGTTCCAGAACACAGGCTCCCAGCAAAAGACCCAGAAGCAAGGACCCGGAGTCGCCGAGGTAAATCTTACGGCGCAGGTTGAATACCAGGAAAGCCAGGCTCGCTCC